>NZ_JBQCDF010000165.1:0-5257 GCF_051961495.1 Cytophaga sp.
GTCTGTTTTCCTGATCAGGAAATTCAATCTGAAAACGTTCGGTGGTGAAGACATCCGTTTGATCAGCAAAGAATACCACAAAGGTTTATTGCCGGGCGGTAGTCTTTTCGGACTGGGCTGGGCCTTAACCGGCGCTTGTCCGGGACCTATGTTTGCGCTGGTTGGTAATGGCGTGCAGGTAATGCTTGTGGCAATCCTGTCTGCTATCGCCGGTACGTTTGTGTATGGGGTGGTGAAGGATAAACTGCCGCAATGATGTGAAATTCCAAAACACAAAAAACAAATTCCAAACGTCTGAAAAATCTGTGCATGCGTAGTCTGTTATTAAAATCTATATGTGCCATTGCAGGTGTTTTACTTGTACTTCTGAGTTTGTCGTTTCGTAGTATGAATCATTCTGCGGCAACGGAAGCAAAGGCTGATACTGCAGCGTATAATATTTTACTGAAGCAGATCAGTCGTTCACGCGATTCTATCTTTCAGGTATACAATAAGGCAGATGACCAAACACAATGTGTGAAAAATACCGAAGCGTATCTGATAGAAACATATTATAAAAAGCTTATTCCTTTCTGGCTAGGTACGAAGTGGGAGTTTTACGGGGAGACCCAAATCCCCGGCGACAGCTCGATTGCCTGCGGGCATTTTGTTGTAACGACTCTCAAACAGCTTGGCTGTAAGCTTGAGAATTCGCATGAGATGGCCACCAATTATTCCGCCTATATGGTAAATTCTTTGTGTGATACTTCTTACAAAGTATATAAAGGAGAAGAGTTGCTTCAATTAATAAAAAGTCAGCCGGATGATATCTGGGTAGTAGGCTTAAAGAATCACAGTGCGCTAATCGTTAAATACCAGGGACAGATCCGCTTTGTACATTCTTCCTATTTTGCACCCACTATGGTTGTTGATGAACCAATCGAAGAGTCTATGACGTTCTGGGGTTCTAATATTTATGTTTCAGGACATTTATTTAAAGATAATTGTCTAACTGAAAAATGGATCAAAGACGAGGTAGTTAAGTATACGAAAAAGTATTAACTTTGCTGTTGCAGTGTAAATTCCAAATAACAAAAAACAAATTCCAAACGAGCGTAAATTTCATTCGTTTGGAATTTGTTTTTTGTTATTTGGAATTTCATTAAAATTTATGCCAAACTACCTCAATCAGATTTATATGGTGCCACAGCTTTAAAAATATTCCGAAGCAGATGAGCAGACCCAATGCGAATGCAATGATGATGCCTGGTATGCCGCTGAATACGCTTTTTGTTTTCTTTACAAAACCTTTGGAGATCATTTCTGCTACACTGCCCAGAAAAGTAAAGATGGGGTAGTAGATCACAACAATAATTCCCATTTGTATAGCGGTTAAACGATACGGATCTTTATAACCGGTGTGAATGTTCAGGTAGTTTTTTGCAATCGTTGATACAATCTCAGCAATGAAAATAGTTAAGATGAAAATGCAGAATTTAGTAATGGATTTTGAATTCATTGTTTTAAGGAGTTTTCGTAAAGTTCTTTTAGATATGGGGAGTTTTTAAATTGTTTAATCAGATCTGCATACAGCAGTACGACTTCAATTTCTTCGTAATCGTATGAATCGTTATCGCGTTCATCGGTATAAAAGAAATGGATGCCGTCTTTTTCCAGCTGCCAGGCATCAGCAAGCTCTACAATATTTTCGCGGTCGGTGCAGGGCAACTGAATGTCGCGCAGCGAATCCAGCTGCACAAGCAGCAGACTGCTGAGCATACTGTTGCTTTTAATGTGGTTGGTAATATCACCCAAGGATACAGGTACAAGTACATTGTTTTTTATAGTAAAGGTTGTATCAATGTGAATAATGTAATTGCCATATCGATCCTCTCTGTTATAGTAGTACCGTACCTCTGATAGATGTTCCGTTATTACAACGGCTTTAATATCAGTAGTGGCATACGAACCGGAATTGTAGCCGACCCAGTTATAAAACTCTTCATCTTCAATGGTTGCTTTTTCATCCATCAGGTTTGAGATGTATGTATCGTCAAAGACTGTTATGGAGGGATAGGCTGAAGTTTCTTCATCGGAAGATTCTTCTGCAAGGGTATTGCAGTATACCTGCAGCGCTTTATTGTTTGTGAGTATCCGGATCGGAGATGTATTTAAGGTGTCAACGGAAAGGTTTACGGAAGACCATTCAGAATAAAGTGATTCACTTTCGTTTGAAAAAGGAATGTTCAGTATTCGTATATGGTCTTTAATCTTCTTGCCTGTATTCTCCTCAGCAGGTATAAGCCAGTCATTGCCGGTGAAATATCCCCAGCGGTTATTTTTGTTTATCGCCAGGATGTTATTGGGAAGAAATGTGATGGTGTTTACAGAATCGATACGATGATTATGGATATATAAATCACAGCCAAAAGGACTGTCTGTGCTTGTATTTTCATAGCACATGAATATGCTGTCGTTGATTTTTTTAATTTTATGGTATTTATACGGAATAAATAATTCAAGTGTCTGGCAATTGATCACGCCTGACCGGAATTCATCTTCATTAACAAATGTCCGCACTACCGCGTAATCTGTTTCTGATAAGGATATAGGATACATGAAGGACAGGTCACTTTTGAGTTCTTCATTTTTATCCAGAATTTTCCAATACATTGCATCCATGGGAATGCCCCAGAAATAGTCCATCTCCGCGTCATAGCCAGTGATTGCGCTATATGTTGAAGGGATTATTGTTTCATTGTCAGCACTTATGATTCCCCAGGCTTCTTCGTTGTTTTTTATAATAAAAGATTCTTCTGAAAAGGGACTCTGTTCAATGAACACATGTTCAGGTTGAATAATGGTTTTTCCTTCTATATCAATGATACCGAACAGACCGTTGTGTATAATGTTTGTTTGTCTGCGTTCATCTTTGAAAGGCATGATAAAATCGTAGGTTGGAAGCAGTATATGTTCCATGTCCGGAGAAATAAGACCATATTTTCCTTCGTAATAAATAAGTCCGCTGCATGAAAGATTTTCATCCTCAAGGGTAGATATCGTATCCGGGTAGTGATATTCTGTTTCTGATAAGAGGTCAAGCCAGGTAATACTGCTATCGGCGTGGATCGTTATCAGCAGCGGTAGCGGTTCTGTATACTCCAGTTCATGTTCATAATTTTCTGTACCGTCTTCATAATACTCAGGTGTATAGGCATAGAGGTTGCGAAGGAAGTTGATGTTCGGATAGTAGCCGGTATTGAGTGGTTTGCCTTCAAGATTTGCAATCTGAAAACCTTTTGCAGAGCGCAGGATATATACGAATGTGTTGTTGCTTCTTTCAAGCAATGTAATGGTATCATAGATGCAGGGTACAAGCTCTCTGCCATTCAGGTCAATAAGCGTGTATTTGCTTTTGTAACGGGCAATAAATGATTGCGGACCATACACGCGTTCATCACTATTGATCGTATTGTATTTTTTCTTTGTAAGCTGCTTTCCTGTTTTGTCGAATAGTACGCTCCGGTTTTTTGCAGTATTCGTTAGTATAAATGAATAACTGCCTTCAGACGAAAGATTCTGATATTCATCATATACAAAAGGAATGATTATTTTATCATTGCGGTTGATGGCGCCATAAAAATTATCTTTTTGAATGATGAAGCACAGGGAATCGTATACGTCAATTCTTGAATATGCATTGGTAGTAATGAACCGGTTCTTTGTAAGATCAAACAGTTTTATTCTTTCACTCTCCTGCTCCCTGGTCTTGATTTCTGCGAGATTGTATCTGTCAAACCGGATATGATCGACATTTGAAATAATCAATTCACCTTTGTAATACAGGCCCTGTGATTTGCCAGTCTGGACAATTACATAGCCTCTGCTGAAGTATTTGATCTTATAAGGTATATCGGTTATGACGAATTTTCCGGATGTGTAATCAAAAACAGAATAGAGTGAATCTTTCCGTAAAATATAAAAGGAAGACTGCTCTTTAATTTCAGAATAAACAAGAGGAAGTATAATCTTTCCTTCAGTATCGATAAGTCCGCTTAATTCGTTAACAGAGACAATCGCACACTTTCTGTAATAAAATTCTTCGGCCTGGTCGAATTGCGGCGGCACAATCCAATTGCCGGCGGAATCCGTATATCCATATAAACAGGTTTTATTGTCTTTTAAAAGATTCAGCTGTGCACGGGTTTGTATTGTTGTAAATGAAAAAAATAGGCACAAAAAAAAGACGGTAAGTATCTGTTTCGTTTTCATAGGGGTAAAAAGAACTGCTTTAAACTTAAAAATACATTAGTTTTATGATTTTAAAAATCAGTAAAATTTTAATTCTATTTATGGTATTATTATCTTGTAAAATGAATAATGAGATGATAACGCCTGCTGAGCCTATCCGTTACCTGGCGCTGGGAGATTCATACACAATCGGCGAAAGTGTACCGGCATCCGACAACTTCCCGGCGCAGCTTTTTCAGGCACTCAAAGATAAAAATGTACCTGTTTCTTCTTATAAGATCATTGCCCGCACCGGTTGGACTACAGCTAACCTGAAAGCAGCCATAGAAACTTCCGGTTTGAAAGATACATTTAATCTGGTTTCACTGCTGATCGGGGTAAACAATCAATACCAGGGCAAAAGCATTGTTGAATATAAAAGTGAATTCATTGAACTGGCAAACCGTGCCATTCAATTCGCCGGTGGTAAAAAAGAACATGTGTTTATAGTATCCATTCCGGATTATGGCTACACACCTTTTGGCGAAAATAACCAGGTTTCGATTTCAGCTCAGATTAAAGAATTCAATGCGGTTAATAAACAGGTGAGCGACTCCCTGGGCCTGAAATACTACAACATTACACCAATCTCCCAAAGAGGTTTAACAGAGCCTGATCTGGTGGCTGGTGACGGCCTGCACCCATCTGCAAAGATGTATAAACTATGGGTAGAATTGATTATGCAGAACGGATAGATAGTATATCAAATTCCAAATAACAAAAAACAATTCACCCGCTGGCACAAGTATTTACCTATTTATTAAGGTTAATTTTTTGTGATTTTTTAGGATGTATTAGTTGAATTCATAACGATTAAATAATTCATTGGTTCATTTTAACTCATTTGAAAATGCTAATTATGCACTGTTGTAACAGGTAGCATAGAGTTGTGTTTTTGTAATTCAATATGTTGTTCCTGTTATAATGGTTTTGGTGAATTTAAATTTGTTGTTTTATAAATGGTATTTATGGTTAGTTTTGCACATTT
>NZ_JBQCDF010000166.1:0-40157 GCF_051961495.1 Cytophaga sp.
TTTATTTATCATGAAATAACTACTTGATAATAAACTCTTTGTTGGCGGATTAATTGCTTTTCAGGTACTAGCCCTCGTAGCGGGAATTCTAATGGCTATTTACGACGACGGGCACGCATCGGTAGCGCTTTTAATCCTTGTTATTGTACTTTCTGTTGCGGTGAGTCTGATCATAGCATTATTGGGCTTATTTCTGAAAAGCAGTAAGAAATGGTTTTATGTAGGCGTATTGGTATTCTGGCTGTTGCCATTCTTTTCTTTGTTTGCTGAATTCTATGAAGACTATTCATCTTTCTATGAATATGAAGAAATGATGCAAGAGATGGATGAAGAATGGATAGAAGAACAGATAGAAGCGCAGGATACAGTTCGGCAGGATTCTATTTAATATTAAAGAAGTTTTACAGAGGCAGCTTAAATTTTTCCGGCATTCATATATGTGATAGACTGTAAGTTGAATGATGTATTCAGAAAAATAAAATTCATATTCAATTACAGCATACTCAGTGTAGACGGCAGTTCCGTTCCGTAATACAAACCGATATGTTGTTCTTTTAACAGCTTGCTTGAATAAACAACCACCTCGTCATCCGCGGGCCGGTCAACCACTTTGAGTATCACAATGTATTTGATATTGGTCGGAAACTTTTCTGCCATGCGTAAATAAATATCCAGGTCGCGCTGTGTATTGTCGCCAAGCAAAATAAAATCTTTTTCAGGGAAGAAGCGCATCAGCTGATTTAGTGTCGCCAGTTTATGCAGGTCTTGTGCAGGAAATTTTTTGCCGCGGAACACATCCCGCAGCTTGCGCATTTCCTTTAAAAAAATTGGTCCTTTAGGAAAATTATTATGCTTCAGAAATCGATAGATCAGCGGATAGAGATTCTGCTCGCTGTTGGATAAATAAAATGGTGCGACACCCACGCCATATTGGTCGCGGATCAGTTTCATGGTTGGTTCAACCGCCTGGCGCTTTTCAACCTTCGTGAACATCAGCGTCAGGAATTTTGAAAACTTATTGGAGATGTATGAATGAATAACGGTGTCATCAATATCTGAAACAAGTATAGTATCGGTGCGGATTTCGTGAATAGCGAGATCATACAGTTCAGGCATAAATTTAACAGACACGCCGGCTATCTGTATGTCTAGTACCGTATGCTGCCCTGGTACAAGGTCTGCAATAAAATAGAATGAACCTTTGACATCGGTTGTGGTTGTGGCTCTGCCGGAATTGAAGATAATCTCTATTTGTTGCTCGGCTACGAAACGTGTACGATACAAAGAATACAAAGTAAAAAATGTTTTTACGTTACTGAAGCCGGTGAAGCTGAGGTCTTTTATAAGCGAGTAGGTGAGATGGCCGAAGACCATCACCTTCTCTCCGTTTGATAAAGCATAAAAGCTGAGCAATATGGGTTGTTGTGCTTTCACGGTATTAAAATAAGTATAGCTGAAGGAAGTATTTCAATTTTTAAATAATCTACGGCACCGATGTATTCACCATCAATTTGCAGGTCTGCTTTCTGGTCAATAAAAATTTCAGCCTGTTTGCAGCTAATCACATCGGCGAACATATCCCGGTCGATGAAGATGTTGAATTTAGTTAGTCCGGCTTTGACAGCATCTGTTAAACTGATTTTAGGAATGTTGCGGATCTCAAACAAACCGTCGTGTACAGAACCTTCTGTAATTTTAATGCCGGTGCCATACATGTTGGCATTGGCAAAGGCAAGCATATAGCCTTCCTGTTCAATAGTTTCTTTATCCGTTTTAATGGTGTACTGCATCAATGGTGTTTCAACCATTGCATGAATGAGATGCCGCGCGTAGCCAAGCATACCGCTGTGGCCGTTTTCTGCATATTCTTTTACCATCATGCCATTGATGCCAATATCGGCCAGGTGTACACAGATGTGTGTATTGTTGATCCGAAGCAGATCCAGCGGCAGCGGCGGCAGGTCTGCAAAAATATAATTTGCCAGGGCTGTATCTTCGTCAGGAATATTCAAGGCAGTAGCTAATCCGTTCGCGGAACCTAAGGGCAGCAGCACAATCGGTATACCGGTGCCGATGAGGTTACGCGCAACCAATTGTATAGTGCCATCACCACCACCTGCTACCACGCGATCAGGTTTATACAAGCGAATTTCTTCACGGATCTGTTCGTCATCCCGTTTGCCGGTTGTATAAATAATATTTATAGAAATATGTTTAGCTGCAGCAGTCTCCTGAATACAGGCCATGGTGGCCTCGCTGCGACTGGAACCTGAATTGGGGTTGATAACAAATAAAATTTTCATATGCCGGTTACATAATACTTTGCTGGTGTATTATATAATATACAAAGAATGGGAGAGTATTGCCAGAAAAATATCGTCTTTACGGCTGTAGCAGCAGATAAACTACAAGGGTGAATTGAGTAGCGGCACAATTCTGATTTATATAACATGCATATTATATAAATCGGAAATATTTTTTATCTCAGAAATTCAGGCCTCCAATGGAATACAGCAGAGGCTACTTCCGGGATCAGGTGCGGATATAATATCCCTACAAATACCAATCCCACAGCTGCGCCGTAAAAGTGAGCAGAGTGATTGATGGCATCACCGCTGCGCTTGTCCATGTAATAGGAATAGCCTAAATACAATGCACCAAAAAGAAACGCAGGCATGCAAATAAATGCATACAGGCAAATATCGTTGAGAGGGTGAAACATGATGGAAGCAAAGACAACAGCGGATACTGCACCCGATGCGCCAAGTGAGGCATAGTAGGAATTGTTTTTATATTTCAGGTAAGTGGGAATATCTGAAATTATAATTGCTGCCATATAGAGAATGATAAATAAATATTTGCCCAGCCAGTATTCAACAATTTCTCCAAAGAAATACAACGATAACATGTTGACAGCTAAGTGCAGAAAACTTGCATGAATAAAACCTGAGGTAATAAAACGGTAATATTCTTTTTTACGCTCTACCCAGTATGGAGTCAGGATCAACCGGTTCATTACCTCCGGGTTGTTCAGCGCGAAAAAGCTGACAACACAGTTGATGATAATGAGTATGGTTGTTACCGAAAGATTATTCATGAAGATGCTTAGTTAAATAGTAGCTGTTATTGTTCGCGGCCGATTAATGCAAGCAGATAGTTTTTGATGTAATGCTTACGGAAGATAGAACCTTTCACTTTGCCTAACGACTCAATAGCCTTATTGAAGTATTCTTCGATCAATGCTTCTGCTTCCGCTTTAATTTCCAATTGATCGTAAATGGCTGTTACGCCTGTAATCTTCGCTTTATCAGAAATTGTTTTATCTGTCAATAGCTTTTCCAGTTCTTTTTTTGTTTTGCCTTCTGCTTTTTCAAGTGCGCGGGTCAGTAAAAACGTTTTCTTATTGGCAAGAATATCGCCGCCAACCTGCTTGCCGAACGTGGCTGCATCTCCGTATACATCCAGTAAATCATCTTTCAACTGAAATCCGATACCCGCCGACTCGCCAGCCGTGCGCAGGTATTCACAGCTCTTATCATCTGCATCACCTAGTATCGCTCCAAGTTCCATGCTGAAGCCTAACAATACGGCAGTCTTCAGACGGATCATATTGATGTATTCATCTACGGTAACTGCCGCTACCGTTTCGAAGTTCATATCCAGCTGCTGACCTTCACATACACCTGCTGCTGTTTCGTTGAAGCGATCCAGCACTCTTTTCAGGTGTTTCTCTTCAACAAGCATCAGTTGTTTATAAGCTTCAACCAGCATCACATCTCCGGAGAGAATCGCAATGTTGGTATTCCATTTTTCATGAACAGTAGATTTACCTCTTCGTAGAGGTGCATTGTCCATGATATCGTCGTGCATGAGCGTAAAGTTATGAAACACTTCAACGGCCACAGCCGCGTCCATTACTTTAACGCAGTCTTCTGTAAAGATATAATTGGAAAGCAAGGTCAGGATAGGGCGCATGCGTTTTCCACCCAGGTCCATGATATAGCGGATGGGTTCGTATAGTTCTGCAGGTTCTTTACCAAATTCAGCTTTTGAAATTGCTTTTGTAATGTCTTTGGTTAAACGTTCTGTAGTGAGTAACATATTGTTTTAATTAATGCAGTATTCTGAAACTTGTTGGGTGTATAAATCAATTGCCGGAGTAGCAGCAGAGATATAAAGATTTATCGTTTTGACGGTCTTGATGACTTTGACGGTCTTGATGGCTTACGTGTATCATTACGTGCATCACTGAAATCCAGGGCGTCTCTATGTACATCTTTGTTTACTTCCCTGCTTGCACCTTTATTATCTACTAATTCCAGGTCAATGGTTCTGCGCTCAAGGTTGGTTGATTTTACAATCACCTGCACCTTGTCACCCAGCGTGATCATGCGCTTGTTTCTTTTTCCAACAATGCGGTAGTTGTCCATGTCTACTTCGTAGTAATCATCTTCCAGGTCGGCCAGGCGAACCATGCCTTCGCATTTGGTTTCAACAATTTCTACAAACATGCCAAACTCCGTAACGCCGGAAACAATGCCTTCAAATTCTTTTCCGATGCTGGTCTGCATAAATTCAACCTGTTTGAATTTAATGGAACCACGTTCAGCTTCAGCCGCTAATTTTTCCTGTATGGATGAATGTTCGCAGGCTTCGATATAGTATTCCTTGTCGGCAGATTTACCGCCATCCAGGTAATGCTGTAATAAACGGTGTGCCATTACATCGGGATAACGGCGGATCGGAGAAGTGAAGTGTGAGTAGTGTTTGAATGCCAAACCGAAGTGCATGTCTGGCTCAATGCTGTAGATCGCCTTGGACATGCTGCGGATGGCTAAGCTCTGCAACACGTTTTGCTCCGGCTTGCCTTCCACTTCATCACTCAGTTTATTTAAATTTTTTGCAATAGCTCCTTCGTCATCTAGTTCAACTTTATGTCCGAAACGCTTGGCAAACGTTGCCAGCGAAGCCAGCTTCTCCGGATTTGGTGCATCGTGTGTACGATATACCATGGTGTTGGAAGTACCTTTACCTTTTCTCAGGTTGAATACAAATTCTGCTACGCGTTTGTTAGCAAGCAGCATGAATTCTTCAATAAGCTTATGCGCGTCTTTACGGATCTTCGGTACAACCGCTAATGGCTTTCCTTTATCATCCAGTTTGAATTTTACTTCGATGGTTTCGAAACTGATAGCGCCTTCCTTGAAACGCTGTGCGCGCATTTTCTTCGCAAGGGTATTCAGGATGGTTAATTCTTTTACCAGATCACCTTGCTGTGTTTCCAGTACTTCCTGCGCCTGCTCATAGCTGAAACGGCGGGTAGAGTGGATGATGGTCCGTCCAAACCATTCTTCTTTTATTTTTGCATCGGCATCGATTTCAAAGATAGCAGAGAAGGTAAGTTTATCTTCATTTGGTCGCAGCGAGCAAAGTTCATTTGACAAACGTTCCGGCAGCATCGGTACACAACGATCTACCAGATAAACGGATGTCGCACGGCGGTATGCTTCTTTATCCAGTGTATCGCCGGGCTGCATATAGTGTGATACATCCGCAATGTGTACACCTATTTCCCAGTTGCCGTTGTCTAAGTATTTAAATGAAATAGCATCGTCAAAGTCCTTCGCGTCTTCCGGATCAATGGTGAAGGTAGTTGTGCCGCGCATGTCGCGGCGTTTTTTGATTTCTGCTTCAGAGATATCTTCTCTGATATCCTTGGCAGCTTTTAATACCGGCTGCGGGAATTCATACGGCAAACCGAACTCGGCAAGAATGGCGTGCATTTCGGTTTCGTTTTCTCCGGCTATCCCAAGTACTTCTGTTACTTTACCTGTAGGGCTTTTTTCATCGCGGCTTGGCCAGGCAATAATATCCACCAATACTTTCTCACCGCTTTTTGCTCCATTAATATTTTCTTTGGGAACAAAAATATCTACGTGCATTTTTCTGCCATCAGGCACTACGAATGCATGACGGGCCGATATTTCAATTTTCCCTACGAAAGAAGTACGCTTGCGTTCTACAATTTCTACAATCTCTCCTTCAGCACTCTTGGTTCCTTTACTGCCGCCGCCGCTGCGTTTGTATACAGCTACGCGTACAAGGTCGCCATCAAGGGCGGTTCCCATTTTGTTGCCGCTGATCCAGATATCGTTGTCTGCTTTTTCTCCTTCGGGAATTACATAAGCGAAGCGCGGATTCACAAAATCCACTCGGCCCGTGATTAGATTTTCACCGCCGCTGCTGCCTGCATACATGTATAAACCAGTCTTGTCTTTCGACAGGGAACCTGCGCGGACAAGATCTTCCAGCACATCTTTCAATGCTTTCTTTTCTTTATCCCGTACAAGACGAAGTTTTTTGATTAGCTCTTTATAGCTGAAAGGGTTCTTTCTGCTGTTGTTAAAAAATTTGGTAACTTTTGATTGAAGGCTGCTGTCTTCGCCTCTTGTATCACTTTGTTCTGTTGTTGATTTTTTTCTCATGAAAAAGATTAGACTTTTTTCTTTCTTTTTAACTGGGCAAGAAGAATATCTTCGAGGTTGCCTTTAGGTATTGAATGAATAAGTCGTTTAGTATAGTCTGTTTTTGGGTTCAGATAAATATCTTCTGCAAAACCCATTTCTTCGATTTTACCTTTATTCATTACAATGATGCGGTCTGACATGAATTTAACGACCGACAGATCATGTGATATAAAGATATAGGTAAAATTGAATTCTTCTTTTAATTCGTTCAATAAATTTAACACTTGCGCCTGAACGGATACGTCAAGTGCTGACACGGATTCATCACAAATGATAAATTTGGGATTGAGTGCCAATGCGCGTGCAATGCAGATACGCTGGCGTTGTCCGCCCGAAAATTCGTGCGGATAACGGTTGAATTGTTTTCTGTTTAAGTTTACGCGTTCAAGTAATTCGATTGCATGTTTTTTTCTGGCAAAATCGCTGTCAAGAATATTGTTTACACGCATAGGCTCTATAATGGCTTCACCTATGGTCATTCTTGGGTTTAAAGATGAGTATGGATCCTGGAAAATGATCTGGATATCTTTGCGCAGATTGCGCAACTCCTTTTCGTTCAGTGCCAGGATGTCAATACCTTCAAACTCAATACTGCCGGATGTTGGATCGATCAGACGCAGGATACTTCTACCCAGTGTGGTTTTTCCGCAGCCTGATTCACCCACGAGACCGATGGTTTCACCGGGGAATACATCGAAGGAAACATCATCAACTGCTTTCACATGGTCAACGGTTTTACCGAAGAAACCTTTTTTTACCGGGAACCAGGTTTTTAAATTTTTGATTTTTAATTGTGGCTCAAGCACAGATAGGGCACTATTCCGTTCCGCAATATCTTCATCAGAAACATAGTTAAACAGGATCGCTTCACCGATTGAACTGAATTTACGTTCTTTTTCGAGGAATTTTCCTGTTGTATCCACTTCCATGAAGTCAGACACTACCGGCAGTACTTTCAGGCGCAGGTCCAGTTTGGGTCTGCATGCCAGCAAGCCTTTTGTATATGGATGTTGCGGATTGGAGAAGATTTCATATACAGGGCCTTGTTCAACAATTTTGCCCTGGTACATAACAATTACACGGTCCGCTATTTCTGCCACCACACCAAGATCATGGGTGATGAAAAGGATACCCATGTTGTTTTCGTCGCGCAGTTGTTGCATTAATTCAAGAATACGCGCCTGAACCGTAACATCCAATGCAGTGGTAGGTTCATCTGCAATCAATACAGATGGATTGCAGGACATTGCCATGGCAATCATTACCCGTTGTTTCTGTCCGCCTGAAATCTGGTGCGGGTAAGCATCAAATATGGCTTCGGGTCTTGGAAGCTCAACTTTCTGGAAAAGCTCGATGGTTCTTTTCTTCGCTTCCTGTTTGGATACTTTCTGATGCAGCTGGATGGCCTCCATAACCTGGTCACCGCAGGTGAAAACAGGATTCAGGGAGGTCATAGGCTCCTGGAAAATCATGGAAATCGAGTTGCCGCGTTCTTCCTGCATTTCCATCTTGTTCAGACTTACCAGGTCAATAATACCTTTTTGGGGGTGATTAAATTCAATGGAACCTTCAGCGATTTTGCCGGGAGGATTGGGGATTAACTGCATGATTGACAATGCAGTTACAGATTTTCCGGAGCCGGATTCACCAACAATACCTATGGTTTCGCCTCTCTTCAGTACAAAGCTCACATTATCAACAGCTTTCACAACTCCTCTTTCTGTGCGGAAATGTGTACTCAGGTTATTTACTTTCAGTAAAAAATCCTGTCCTGTTTTTTCACCCTCTACCTGCATTTACTGATTCTCCCAAAGGTTATTAATGATGAGTAATTTATTCCAAAAATACGGCGAATCCAAATTAATGATTTCTTCTAGTTGCTTTAAACGTAGCAGGCTTTTATTGGTTTCAAAAGTGGCAGAAAGAATAATGCTTCCAAATTTTACCGGTGCAGGATGCCTTTGACACCCAATTGCGGAATAGAAACCAGGTTTTGTTCAATAATGGTTTCAGGTACAAAAATGAATTTCTTGTCATATATCTGCTTACCAATGAAATAACTGATCCAGTATTCATTATTCAAATGAAAAACCGATGGGTCAATCAATTCGATCTTGGCAAAGCTATTTGCATCTACAAATGGAATGACATGGCGCAGGGTAGACGTTTCCTGAGGAAAACCGTCTTTCTCGCCATACCCTCTCGAGCGTATAAAAACATTGTCAATCTGAAAGTCATTGCTGTTTACGATGTAAACATTCCAGGTGGTAACATCTGAAATTTCCTGAGCTATGGCAATGTATACGCCTTCAACGGGAGGGAAAGGAATATCTTTTTTCATTCAGTTAATAATACTTTTTATTTCTGGAGCCTGGTTATCCGCATGCCCGCGACTAAATGCGTTCAGTTGAATAGTGAAGCTCAAATTCAAACAGAGCCTGTAATTTTTTCAATAAAATTTCTTTTACTTCTGCAACGGAAACTGTTCTCCCCAATTCTTTTGAGATGGAGGTAACAGCCTTATCATCAATGCCGCAGGGGACGATATTATTAAAATACCCGAGATCCGGATTCACGTTCAGTGCAAAACCATGCATGGTAACCCAACGGCTTGCCTTTACACCCATGGCACAGATTTTACGTGCTTTGAGCGCATCGTTATAATCAATCCAGACACCTGTCAATCCCTCAATACGTCCGGCAGAGATATTGAGTTCCGCCAGCGTAAGAATAATTGCTTCTTCCAGGTAACGCAGATATTTATGGATGTCTGTAAAAAAGCTGTCCAGGTCAAAGATCGGATAACCTACTAATTGTCCCGGACCGTGGTAAGTAATATCACCACCGCGGTTGATTTCATAGTAATTGGCATCTACACGTTTCAACTGCGTTTCGTCGATCAGCAGGTTTTCGCGTTTGCCGCTTTTTCCTAATGTGTAAACATGCGGATGTTCGCAAAAAAGCAGATAATGATCAGGAGCCTGCTGTTCGTCTTCCGGTAAAGCACGCATGGCAAGTTTTTGATCAATGACTGTATTGAAGAGCTTTGTCTGGTAATCCCACGTTTGCTGGTAATCAACCAGTCCTAAGTCTTCTACAAATACTCTTTTGTTTGTATTTTTATGCATCTGCTTTCAATCAGTGAACAAATATACGATTTTTTATGGAGCATATACAGAAAGGAATTGCCGGCGAAGCAAAGGCCTGCGAATATCTGAAAAGCATGGGCTATGAAATACTCGCGCAGAATTTTCGTGCAGGAAGAGGAGAGATTGATATCATTGCGCTGCATAATAAGTGCATCTGTTTTGTTGAAGTAAAATTCAGGAAGCATAACAAATTCGGTTACCCGGAAACATTTGTTACCGACAGGAAACTAGCAATGATCCAGCAGACTGCACATGAATATGTAATGCAACAGAACTGGGAAGGAAGGATACGGTTTGATATTATCTCAATCACCGGTACAGAGCCACCACTGCACATTATGGATATTTCATAGAGCAATTTGCACTACTCAATTAAAAGAGATAGTCTTTTGATTGAGAATCTTCTTTATATATCTTGCATACAAATAAGAGAAAAAGTTAAATGACTAATTTATACCCCTTGCGTTTTAAGACGATTTTTAAAGATAAGATCTGGGGTGGTTCCAAGATCAGGACAGTATTGGGGAAAGATTTTTCTCCCTTACCAAACTGCGGGGAAACATGGGAATTATCAGCAGTTCCGGAAGAACCTTCTGTTATTGAAAACGGTGATTTTTCAGGAATGGATCTGCGTGCGCTGGTAGCAAAATATCCGGCAGAAATTTTAGGCGAAAAGAATTTCAAACGTTTCGGAACAGATTTTCCGTTATTGATAAAATTTATAGATGCAAATGCAGACCTGAGTATTCAGGTGCATCCGGATGATAAGCTTGCCAAAGAACGCCACAATTGTTCAGGCAAGACAGAAATGTGGTATATCCTTGCTGCAGATGAAGCAGCGCGTTTAAATGTTGGGTTCAATCGTAAACTAACGAAAGAGGAGTATGTTGATTATCTGGACAAAGGAAAGATTCTTGACGTGCTGCATTATGAAACAGTATCTGCCGGTGATGTATTTCATTTACCAGCCGGTCGTGTACACTATATTGGCAGAGGTATTTTATTGGCGGAAATTCAACAGACATCGGATATAACATACCGCATTTATGATTTCGATCGTAAAGATGCCAAAGGCAATAAGCGTGAACTTCATACGGAGCAGGCTTTAGATGCCATTGACTTTAATGTTTACGATGAATATAAAATCAAGTACGAAGTTGAAGATAACATACCAACCAATCTGGTAGATTGTCCTTACTTCACAACAGATCTTTTTGTACTGACCGATGAAGTAGAACTTGATTATTCTGAGACAGACATGTTCAGAATATTTATGGTTGTTGAAGGAGACGTGATGATGACAACAAATAACAAATCTTCTGAGCTACTCACCTTTGGTGATGTTGTATTGATTCCTGCATCGGTTAAAGAAGTATTATTCTCACCATTGGGCGAAGTTAAAATGCTGGAAGTATACATTCCATAAACAAAGAATCACTACATACCAAAAAACAAAAAAACATCTGTAAGAGCAGATGTTTTTTTGTTTTTGCGGGAAGTAAATTCTTATATACTTATTTTTCCGTGGCGGCCTTCATTATATTCTTTGCCTGTTACAAGTGCTTTCACCATGTTTAATAAGACAATCATTTTACTTGCGCTGCTATCCCAATAACTTACATCTTCAGGAATTACTTTGATCAGGATCATATCGGGATCTTCGAGCCCTTGCGGGAACCAGGCTTTCATTACAGGGCTCCACAAATCTTTCATCTTTGTGTAATTATAAGACAACTCTGCTCTGCCATTGATCATCAAATAAATGTTTTTGTTTTCATTTACAATTGCCAGAGAGATTTGCTTATTTTGTTCGATTGCATCAATTTTTTCAGAAGTTGTTTTGGTAAAGAACCACATAGTACCATCCTTTTCAATATCTGCAATACTCATCGGTCTCCCTGAAAGTATATCTGTATATTTTTCAATCGTAATCAGCATGCAGGTTTTAACGTCTTTTACAAGCTCAACCAGCTTATTTACGTTCTGATTCAGTTCTTTTTTCATAGCTGTATGAATTAAAAGTGTTCATACAAATATTGATTTCCGGCAAGCAACTTGTCTTACATTTTTCGGGACAAATGTTGTATTTATCAGCTGTTTATTTTTAACAAAAGTAAAACTACATGCACAGGATATTGTTAGCGATCTCCTGACTCAGATAAAATTCCTTTTTATTGTTTACTGATACAAGAATGGATTGATCAAATTCAACAAGTTCTTTAATCGTGATCTTTGCACCCAGCTTCAAATCAAGCTTGTCCAGATGCTGAAGGAAAGACGAAGTATGATTTTCGATCCCGGTCATGGTTACTGTTTTACCAAGACCTATGGTGATTAATTTTACCGATTTGTTTTTAGCAAAATTTCCATTCTTATCAGGTATTGGATCACCATGCGGATCAAATTCGGGATTACCTAAAAATTTTGCCAGTCGCTCTGTCAGCTCTTCAAATCCAATGTGTTCCAGTTCTTCCGCCATCGGGTGAATTTCATCCCATTTAAAACCGAGTTTTTCTACAAGGAAAACCTCCCAAAGCCTGTGTTTGCGTATGGTTTTGACAGCAATGGCTTTCCCTTCTTCAGTAAGTGTTACGGCTTTGTATTTTTCATAATAGATCAAACCCTTATCGCCAAGCTTTTTAAATGCTTCTGTTACTGTGGCAGCTTTAACATTCAGCTCGTTTGCGATATCATTGGTGTAAGCCCCGTCTTTATTGCGTTCTGTTTGTTTATAGATCGCTTTTAAATAATTCTCTTCAATATAAGTACTCATTAATTGCCTCAATATTTTTAGTTTAACCTAAAAATTTAATTTGTAATGACGAAATAGTTGATCGTACATTTGCAAAACAAATTACAGATAAGAACTAGTATGACCAAAAATAAAGTTTTTTTATTTAGCGGTATTGTCCTGTGTTTTATGACAATAGCCTGTAAACACCTGACAGAAAGCATATCTCCGAAGCAACCCGATCAGGATCAATTGCTTGATGGTCCGGTTGCAGGGTTGTCAGAAATTGAAAAACGCCAGTTTCTGGCTGGTGATGCTGCTTTTAATGAAGAAACTTTCTTCTCCGGAAATGGGCTGGGGCCATATTTTGTTGCTACGTCCTGCGGCAGTTGCCATGCCGGTGACGGCAAAGGACATCCGTTTACTACCTTAATCCGATTCGGACAGTCGGATACGCTTGGCAATATGTATATGCATTCAGGAGCTCCGCAGCTGCAGAACAGAGCGCTGCCCGGTTTTACGCCAGAGCGGATTCCGGCAGGAGCAAGCTTTTCGAAATTCATGCCGCCGGCCAATACAGGCTTAGGTTTTCTGGAAGCCTTAACCGATGCGCAGATTCTGGCACATGCGGATGTGGAAGATGCTGATGGCGACGGCATTTCAGGCAGGGTGAATTATGTTTTTGCTCCGGCGTATTTTTCACCCATGGCTTATCACTTGTCCAATAATGGCAAATACATCGGCCGCTTTGGTAAAAAAGCTGCTGCCATCAATTTACTGCACCAGACAGTGAATGCATATAACCAGGACATGGGCATCACCTCTGAATTTGCTGAAGATGAACCCGCAATGAATGGCATGTCTTATCCGTACTTTGATCCATTCCCCGGACCGGAAGTGGAACGTACAACCATTAACAACGTCGTCTTTTATCTGCAAACCTTAAAAGCTCCTGTACAACGCAATGCAGCAGATGCGGATGTTGTGGAAGGTAAACAGCTGTTCATGGAAATAAAATGTGCATCGTGTCACATTCCGGAGTGGACCACACCGCAGACAACCATTGCTGCGCTTTCAAACAAAACATTTTTTCCATACACCGACTTGTTGTTACACGACATGGGGCCTGGCCTGGATGATGGCTATACAGAAGGCACCGCATTGACCTATGAATGGAGAACACCACCGTTATGGGGACTTGGGCTATCACCGAATTCACAAGGCGGTTCTTATTTTCTGCTGCACGATGGCCGCGCAACTTCCATACAACAGGCTATTGAACTGCATGGTGGTGAAGCCGCCGCTTCAAAAAATATGTTTGTAAATCTTTCACAAAACGATAAAGGCAAACTGATCAGATTTCTTGAGAGTTTATAATTAGTAATAGTACGATGATGAATAGAAAAAAATTTATACAAAGCTGTGGAATGATCTGCGCAGGCGGCATGGGAATAACAGCGCTTTTACAAAGTTGTACTACAGGACAACATTTTGCATCCAGCGAAATCAACGGTAGTTATCTGCATGTAGCAGCGACAGAATTCACGCTGAATAAAAAAGGCGAGGCTGTAGATCGAAGGTATGTATTGGTTCGTTCGGAGAAATTAAATTTTCCGATCTATCTCTACAAAATAAGTGCGTTGGAATATTCTGCAGTCTGGATGGAATGTACGCACCAGGGCGCTGAACTGTCTGCGCATGGGGAGCATTTATCCTGTCCCGCACACGGCAGCGAATTTGATAAGCTCGGCAATGTAATTCAAGGTCCTGCACAAACAAACCTGCGCAGGTTTAAAACGCAGGTGGAAGGGCCGATCATTAAAATCCTTTTATCATAATATTGTCTCAAAGACTGTAATTCTATTTTCTGTTTCTCCTTAGTTCAATGAAAAAAATAATTACACTGCTGGCCTGCATTATACAGACTGCTGTATATGCACAGGTAGATTCCTCTTTATTTAAACGCGTAGCTGCAAAAGATACTTCCGTGCAGCTTAACGTCGACGCCATGTACAGCAGGCCATTCCTTTCCATCGGTAAAACACCCGTTGCTGTAGGTGGTTATCTGGAAGCCAATACCAACTATGCAGTTACAGATGGCGTGTCCGAAGGCTTTTCGTTCCAGATGCGGCGCATGACGATCTTTTTATCTTCGGCCATTGGCAAGCGCATTCGTTTTTTATCAGAGATAGAATTTGAAGATGGAACGAAAGAAATCAATATTGAGTTTGCTGCCGTTGATTTTGAATTTCATCCCATGTTTAATTTACGTGGTGGTATTATCATGAATCCGATCGGCGCGTTCAACCAGAACCATGATGGTCCGAAGTGGGAATTCATTGAACGGCCTATTTCAGCTACAACGATTATTCCTTCTACGTGGAGTAATGTTGGTTTTGGTTTATGGGGAAAATATTCGAAGGATAAATGGGCGTTTGCATACGAAGCTTATTTGTCGAATGGTTTTGATGACCAGATCATCAACAACAGTTTGAATCGTACGAGCCTGCCGGCATCCAAACAAAATCCGGATCGCTTTGAAGAAAGTTCTAACGGTATGCCTTTAACCACATTGAAGACAGCGCTGGGGCACCGCAAGTATGGCGAAGTCGGGATTTCCTGGATGGGCGGCGTATACAATACATTTCAGGAAGATGGTTTGGTGATCGATTCGAAACGCAGGGTAGATTTAGTGGCCATTGATTTTAATACAACACTGCCTGTGAAAACATACGTCCGTGGAGAATGGGTATGGGCATTTATAGATGTTCCTTCTACCTACTCACAACAATATGGCAATAAACAACACGGCGGCTTTGTAGACATCGTGCAGCCAGTACTGAAGCGCACGATGTTGGGCTTTGAAAAGGCAGTATTAAATACCTGTGTACGTCTGGAATATTCGGATTACAATGTGGGAACGTTTAATGAAACCGGACAGAACATCGGTGATAATATTTATGCGGTTGTGCCGGGGATCAGCTTCAGACCCTATCCGCAAACGGTAATCCGTGCCAATTACCGGTATTCCTGGACAAGAGACTTGTTGAATAATCCGCCGTCTAAAACAGCAGCGTATCAGTTTGGCTTTTCGACGTATTTTTAAAAGCGCTTTTCTTAAACCTATGAGGTTTTGTTAAATAAGCGGGCAGGTGATCAGAATGTGCAGAGGTGATGGTTATAAAACCTCATAGGTTTCGTTTGTATATTTTAAAACCAGCTCTTTTCTCTGGCGCCAGTCTAAGCGGAGCGGTTCGCCGCGGCGAATGGTGACTTTTATTTTCAGTCTGAGACTGGGGTATTACAAATGTAGTCAGAGACTACAGAATGATGCGCGCCAGTCTAAGACTGGCGCGAGTTGGGAAGTACTTCTCAAACCTATGAGGTTTTCTCAATCGGCGAGGAGGTGATTCTAAATGTGCAGAGGTGATAGATAGAAAACCTCATAGGTTTTGTATAATATGCATTAATAAAAAATCCCGTCCCGATCCTGATAGCTATCGGGATCGGGACGGGATTTTTTATTAATATAGAAAAGAAATTATGCGGCTGTAGTTTGTTGCTGAGCAGCGGCGGCAGCGGCAGCTTTTTGTTTTTTAATTTCTCTTTGCAGTGCTTTCGCTGTTTGTGAGAAATCTCCAGGTCTCCAGCCCGGAGGGCCAAAGATGTACATGAACTTATGCCCCCAGTTTGATGTGCTTCTTACATCATTCCAGATGTCTCTGTATTCATGTCCTAAAATGATCAACGGGTTATAAGAGTGCGGCGGGTGAACAACACCGAATTTGATTTCAATGTTTTCATCATCCAGCACTTCATGTGTACCGAATATTTTATCGAAGATGTTTAAATAACCACCGTGGTTTTTATCCATGTACTCAATGTTCTGGGCATGGTGTACCTGGTGCTGCTTATGCGTGTTCATGAACTTTTCGAAGAAACCAAGGTATGGCATAAACTTCGTATGTAACTGGAACTGCCATAAAGACTGGATAGAAAGGCAGATCATAACCATCACCGGACTAAAGCCGATTGCTGGTAACCACAACCAGAAGATAGGTTTGTAGATCAACGTCACCCAACCGTTACGGATACCTGAGCCTAAGTTGAAATTATCAGAAGAGTGGTGTACAATATGTGCAGCCCATAGACATCTGATGGTATGACTTAAACGGTGGTACCAGTAATAATTGAAATCATCACACACCTGGCAGATCAGGAACAGATACCAGGCCATGCCGAAGGAAGTCCAGCCGAAGATGTTGACACAATTCGGTTCGAAGAAATTATATGCTTCACCCGGATTGATCGGGGTATTGAACATTTTATATACACCGATAAACATTCCGAAGGAAAGTATTTTAGCGAAAATAGCTACGATTACAGAACCTGCGCCCATAGATACACTTGCTCCAAAATCTTTCCATTGATATAATTCCGGATCGTACTTTAAGCTGAGAACGATTTCCAGTCCGATAAGCAGAACGAAAGCGATAACTCCATATCCAGCAATAGGATCATCAAATTTATATTCACCCTGAAGCTGATGAATAAAATCTAAAATTGATTGAAACATGATTGTATGTATTTTTAATGTAGGTTAATACTAGACCAAATTTACGAAAAAAGCAGGTAAATGTCTATGGAAAACAGACTGAACCTTCCTGATTTAAATCAGTTTTAACATGGATTTAAAGAAGAACTAATTGACTTTTTTATTTTTTAAGGTCATAATGCGGATATACGCCTCAGTGATCCTGCTTTCCGGTATTTCGCCTGATAAAACGAGCTTTTTAATAATCGCGTGAATATCGGATGCCTTCATACGATCAGATGCATTCACGTTATTGCCAAAAACCAAAACATCCACACCGGCAAGAATTGATAATTTAATGGCGTTTTCCTGTCCGTAATTTTTGCTGATTGCATACATCTGCATATCGTCAGAAAAAACCACGCCTTTAAATTCCAACATGTTTCTCAAAATATCCGTCACAATAACTTTTGAAAGTGTGCCGGGTAATTTGGATGCATCCAGATGTTCATTGATAATATGTGCTGTCATGACCGCATCGATCTTGCCGGATTGGATCAGTGTTTTGTATGGAAGCAATTCAATGATATTCCATTGATTGGTTACATCCACAATGCCCAGATGCGAGTCAGACATGGAGCTGCCATGGCCGGGAAAATGTTTCACGATTGTTTTTATGCCCTGATCATGATGTGCTTCAATGCTTGCAGCCGCCTGTTGAGCAACAATTGCAGGATCGGCAGAATAGCTTCTGCCGACTTTAGCGATGATTGGATTGTTAGGATTGGTCGCAAGGTCCAGGCAAGGGGCGTAGTTTAAATTGATGCCCAATTCTCTCAATTCCTTTGCAAGGTTGTTTGTGTAATATGTTGTAGAATCAAGGTTGTTAAGGTTGCCTAAGTAAGCGGCTGAAGGCATGGGTACAAACCCATATTTTTCTTTCAAACGGTGCACTTTGCCGCCTTCTTCATCAATACTGATGAACATGCGTGTTGGCGCATCGTCCTGCAAATCCCTGATTAGTTTTTTTAATGTTTCAGCGGAATTGGTTGCGGCAATATTTTTTTCGAACAAAATAATGCCGCCGATTTTTCCGGCTTTAATTTCAAGCAGAAGAGAATCTGTTTCAGCAATACTTTTACGGTCATTGATGCCAATCATAATCATCTGTCCGATTTTTTCATCAAGCGAAACATCTTCATGCTGAATTTCTTCATCGGCTTTTCCGTCTCCGTCTCTGTCATCTGCTACATCAGTGATGTCGTCCTGTTTGTTACCGCTTACTGCAGGTTGTTTTTTACAGGCAATAAAAAGAAGAGAGCAGGAAAGGAGTAAGATTGTTAGGGACGATTTCATCTTGTAGTTTCTGAACGATAATAATACTGCTGATAAATAGAAAGTATACTATTTTTATTTACAATCCGGGATTGAGATCCATAAAATAAAAAAGCAGCACAGGATTTAGTTAATCCTGTACTGCTTTTATAAATGAAATTATTTATTCGCTTTATAGAAATTGATCAAACCATTGGTAGAACTGTCGTGGCTTGAAACAGGCGTGTTATCTTTTAGCTCAGGTAAAATAGCATTTGCTAATTGCTTACCCAATTCAACACCCCACTGATCAAACGCGTTGATCTGCCATACGACACTTTGTGTATAGATCTTGTGTTCGTACATCGCGATCAATGAACCTAGCGTAAATGGTGTTAACTTTTTAAAGAAAATAGAATTGGTTGGTCTGTTTCCTTCAAATACTTTATGGTTTACCAATGCAGCAACATCTTCTGCTGACATACCTGATTTTTCCAGTTCCGCTTTTGCTTCTTCTGCTGTTTTACCTTTCATCAACGCTTCAGTCTGTGCGAAGAAGTTGGCAAGTAATTTCGGATGATGATCACCAATCGGATTCTGGCTGATTACCGGCGCTAAGAAATCACACGGAATTAATTTTGTTCCCTGGTGGATCAATTGATAGAAGGCATGCTGGCCATTCGTACCGGGTTCACCCCAGATGATTGGCCCGGTTGAATACGAAACCTTTGTGCCGTCTTTTGTTACACGCTTACCATTGCTTTCCATGTCTCCCTGCTGGAAGTAGGCTGCAAAGCGGTGCATATACTGATCGTACGGAAGAATCGCGTGCGATTCAGCGTTATAGAAATTGTTATACCATACACCGATCAATGCCAGCAATACGGGAATATTTTTTGCGAATGGCGTTTCTTTGAAATGCTTATCCATCGCATGTGCACCGCTTAATAACTCGATGTAGTTATCAAAGCCAATGTACAATGCAATTGATAAACCGATTGCAGACCATAAAGAGTAACGGCCGCCAACCCAGTCCCAGAATTCGAACATGTTGTTGGTATCGATACCAAAGGCTGATACTGATTTTGCATTGGTAGAAAGTGCTACAAAGTGTTTAGCAACGGCTGCCTCATCTTTCGCAGTTTTCAGGAACCAAGCTTTTGCAGATTCTGCATTCGTGATCGTTTCCTGCGTTGTAAATGTTTTGGAAGCAATGATGAATAACGTTGTTTCCGGATTTAATTTCTTTGTTACTTCAACAATGTGTGTACCGTCTACATTTGATACGAAGTGTACATTCAAGGTTGAAGAACCGTAAGGTTTCAATGCTTCCGTAACCATCACCGGACCTAAGTCTGAACCACCGATGCCGATGTTTACAACGTCTGTGATTGTTTTTCCTGTGTAACCTTTCCATGCGCCGCTGCGCACTTTTTCGCAGAAGCCTTTCATTTTTTCAAGCACCGCATTTATTTCCGGCATTACGTCTTTGCCGTCGGATAAAATAGGTGTGTTTGAACGGTTGCGAAGCGCCACGTGTAATACCGAACGTTTTTCTGTATTGTTAATCTTCTTGCCGGAAAACATATCTTCAATTGCTTGTTTCAAGCCAGCTTCCTCAGCCAGGGCAAGCAATAAAGAAATTGTTTCGTCAGTGATTCGGTTCTTTGAGTAATCAACTAAGATCTCATTGAATTGTATGGAGTATTTTGAAAATCTGTCTTTGTCAGCTGCAAATAGATCGCGCATTTGCAAGCCGGATGTTTTTGAATAGTGTTCGTTTAACTTCTTCCAGGAAGTGAATTCAGCTGTATTCGTCATGTGAGTATCTTAGTGTATTTTAAGCATATTGCTGGTAAATATACAAAAAAAGAATACCGAATAAGAAATCAATATCCGGTATTCCTGCGCTTTAAAAGCGGTTATTTTTTTCGTTTCAAACGCTTTTTGATAGGATCATCTTCCTGTTGCTCTTTCGATCCTTCAGGTATGGGTTTGCCGTCGATAATAATAACTTTCCCTTTTTCATTCCATTCCTTGGCAATAACCGGTTGTGTTTCTTTATCATAAGGATCATCCGGATATTTGGTTTCCCGCTTGCGGTTAGGAGAATCGGGGAAGAATTCAATCCATACTCCGACTTTTGCTCCGTTTTCATACTGCCCTTTCATCAAGACATTACCTTTGTCTGTGAAAAGATAATAATCGCCCTGCAGCTTACCATATTCGTAAGGCATTACTTCTTTTGGCCTGCGGTGTTCAGCATCAAAATAGGTGATCTTGGCTTCTTTGGGCCAGCCTTTGTAATATTTTGTTTTGGCAAGGAGTGTAAAGTTTTTATCGTATAATTCCCAGCGAGCATGCTTGGTGCCTACATAAAAAGCACCTGTTTCTATCACGTTGCCGTTTACTTCTTTTTTATATGGCCCATGGAGTACACGGTAATTGGGCTGCTTGTCAGCTTCAATTTTAGAAACTTTTATGATTTTGTTTTTGGTAATATCCCAGACATAGATATCCGGAATGTATGGATTCGGGTCTTTCCACACTTTCAGGTAATAAAAGAATTCCATGGTAACGTTCCCGCTCCCGGCTCCGGAAATAGTTCTGATAAATCCTTTTTTACATTTCAGATCATAAAAGACTTTTTTCTTAGGCTTGGGTGCTTTGTGTTTTTTCTTCGTGTGAAGTGTATCCGGAATGAATATCAACTGTGGAGTCGTATCTGTTTCCATGATATAATATCTCGGTTTCTTGCCCGAAGGTAATAATGTATCTGTTTGAGCAACAGAAAGGAGAGGCAGGAGGAAAATCCCTAAAAAGAAGAACCGAACGTAAAAAAACTGTTTCATCAGTTACAAAACTACTAAAAGTATCAATTATTGTGTAATAGTTGGCAATATTGTCTGTTCGCCGCGGCGAATATAATTTGTTTGATTGTTGTGATGAAATGATTCAATGAGCCGATAATAGTATCCTTCCTTTGTGTATCCAACCCTTTCGGGATCATACATTTATTATATTTTGTATGGGAATTTCAAACTACTTTTTAATCATAGTATTCATATAAATCAAACAAATCACAGTTAAGACAGACAACAAAAAAAGCCCGACTGGGGAACCGGGCTTCTCATCTATCTGGACACGTTATTGCTATTTTGATAATGCATTCATGTTGCGCTCAATAAAGGCACTCAATTCAGCCCCCTGCAACAAGCCTTGAGAAAGCAGACCTAACTGATAGGTTTGTTTAATCAGTTCTTCGCCTTCTGCAGCCGGACTTGCAATGGCTTTTGCAATCAATGGATGGTTTGTATTCACCACTACTTCATGGGTCAGTTCAAAGCCACCAAACATCGACTGTCCGGATGTGGCAGCCATGTCTTTCATACGGCGCATGAACTCTGAAATCACAATCGTAACCGGCATATCATCTACTGCAAGGTGTTCAAGTTTGATAATCACTTTGCCGTTGTTGATCACTTTTTTGAAAAGCTCTTCTGCTTGAGTTTCCTGTTCTTTTGTTAACAGACTTAATTTAGGTTCGTCTTTTTCAATCAGCTTGTCTACACTTTCAGAGTCAATACGTTTGAATTGTACGTTCTCTAATTTATTTTCCAGCTGACCTAAGAAATGTGAATCGATTACTGAATCAAACAACAATACATCGTATTGTTTTTTCTTAGCAGCCTGAATGAAAATGTCCTGCGCTACAGCATTGTTACTGTATAGATAAACCAGCTTATTATTTTTATCTGTCTGTACCGGTTTGATTTTTTCCTGGTATTCCTCAATCGTTGATAATACATTATCCGTATTTTTCAGCAGGCAGAAATTTTTTGCTTTGTCGTAAAATTTCTCTTCGCTGATCATACCGTATTTCACAAACATGCCGATATCATCCCACTTCGCTTCAAAACCAGCACGATCATTATTAAATAATTCATTCAGTTTATCCGCTACTTTTTTCGTGATGTGGCTGTTGATTTTTTTAACATTCCCATCTGCCTGTAAGAAGCTTCTGGACACGTTCAACGGAATGTCCGGTGAATCGATCACGCCATGCAGCAGCATTAAGAATTCAGGAACGATATCCTTTACTTCATCGGTAATAAATACCTGACGGGAGTACAACTGAATTTTATTACGTTGGAATTCGAAATCCTTTTTCAGCTTCGGGAAATACAGCACACCAGTTAAATTGAACGGATAATCGACATTCAGGTGGATCCAGAAGAGCGGATCTTCAGACATCGGATATAGTTCTTTATAGAACGCAATATAATCTTCGTCTTTCAATTCGCTTGGCTGCTTGGTCCAGAGCGGAGAAGGGTTGTTGATGACCTTGCCTTCAAATTCAATTTCAACAGGCAGGAAGCGGCAGTACTTTTCAAGAATAGATTCTACTCTGTAGCTTTCAAGAAATTCAAGTGAATCTTCAGCAATGTGCAGTGTTATTTCAGTGCCGCGCTCAGCCTTGTCAGAAGGTTTGATCTCGAATTCGGTGGAACCGTCGCAAACCCAGTGCGCGGCTTTTGAGTTTGGCTGGTAGGAGAGTGTATTGATTTCAACATTTGAAGAAACCATGAATGCGGAATAAAAGCCAAGACCAAAATGGCCAATGATCTGGTTGGTGTCGGTTTTATCTTTATATTTTTCGATAAATTCCGTGGCACCCGAAAAGGCAATCTGGTTGATGTATTTTTTTATTTCTTCAGCTGTCATACCAATACCACGGTCGGTAATGGTAATTGTGCCAGCTTCTTTATTTACACTGACAGAAACTTTGGTTTCGCCAAGCTCGCCGGCATATTCGCCAAGAGCTGCCAAACGTTTTAATTTTTGCGTAGCATCAACCGCATTGGATACTAATTCGCGTAAAAATATCTCATGGTCAGAGTAAAGGAATTTTTTAATGATCGGGAAAATGTTCTCTGTGTGAATGGAGATATTACCTTTTTCTTGCATAGATGTATTGATGTTTAATTTTGCCGGAACTCTTTTCAAAGATTGTTCCATAGTAAAAATGGGTGACAAGATGGCAGGAAGTATATAAAGATTTTTGCTGAATTAATTCTTTGTACTCTGTACTATATACTTCGTACTCAGTACTTTTAAAGAATCTTTATTTCGGTCCGTCTGTTTTGCTGGCGGCCTTCTTCAGTAGTATTGGGAGCCACGGGCTGTGATGAGCCGTATCCCTTAGCTACAAGTCTGTTTGCGGCAATTCCGTAAGTGGTCAAAAACGTCACTACATTTTTTGCACGTTCTTCAGATAATTTCTGATTAAGTGTTTCATCACCAATGTTGTCGGTATGGCCGGCAATTTCAATACGAACCGTCGGGTTCTTTTTTAACAGGTCAACCAGTTTTAATAATTCAGCAGTTGATTCAAGGCGCAGGGTTGATTTACCGGAATCGAAGAAAATATTCCGCAGTACAATTTTGCTGGAACTTTTAATGGTGACCAGCGTGATGTCCTGCTTGTATTCTTTGAAATTACTGTTGCTGTTTAAGGTCATGTTTTCAGAATAGAACAGGTGACCGTCTTTTTCTATGGAGATCCCATAATTCTTACCGGCAGGCAACGACATCAGGTATTCGCCGGTTTCACTGTTTGAGCGGTATTGGGCAACCACTTCTTTGGTTACATTGTCAGTGACTGTAATAGATGCTTCGGTAGGCTTGCCGGTTTGATCGTCTTTGATTACACCTTTGAGCAAGGCCAGTTCCGGCGCCTTTTCAGCTACCGGCATGCGGATGGAGTAAATATCCTGCTGTCCGAAGCCGCCTTCTTTGTTGGATGAATAGTACCCGATCTTTCCATCCGCAGAGAGCACGAAATACACATCGTCACCGGCAGTATTGATCGGTGAACCCAGATTTTCCGGGGTAGACCAGGTACCGGATGCTGTTCTTGTTGTTTTGAACACATCATAGCCGCCCATGGTTGTCAGTCCCTTGGAACTGAAATATAATGTTTTTCCATCCGGATGCATGAAAGGAGCATCTTCGTCAAACGGTGTATTAAAAGGGAGTTTGATGGGTTTGCTCCAGGCGCCGCCCACCGTACGGCTGCACATGTAGATATCTCTGTTAGAATAAGCATCAGTTGCGCGCACAAAAAAAAGCGTACGTTCATCCGGCGATAAGCAGGCAGCAGTTTCAAAAAACTCTGTATTCATGGGCAGCGGCGTTGCTGCGCTCCATTTTTTTCCTTTTAACTCTGATTGGAAAATATCTCCGCCATTTACACCGCGGTAGATGAACATGGTTTGCCCGTCTTCAGAAATACCGACACATGCGTCGTGTACATCTGTATTTAAAGGCGCTCCGATATTGCTGGCCTGGTTCCATGCACCACCAACATTGCTGCACATGTAAATATCTTCAAAGGGTAAACCGTCTGCTTCCAGCTTACCGCCAATGCTGCCGGCCCTGCGTGAAGTAAAATAAAGCTTTGAGAGATCTGCCGTAATGTTCGGCAGGTAATCCATGCCCTGTGAGTTTACAAGCGCACCGGCGTTGGTTATTTTCACATTTTTAGGATTGGAGGTATAGGTTTTCCCGTTGATACACTCACCTTCCAGGCGCGAGATATTTTTATAATTTGCTCTTCCCGGATCTGATTTTTTATAGTAATAAATGGCCGAATCCCAGCGGTGGTTCTGGTGCAGCGCCTGCGCATATACAAAATACATTTCATTGGTCGGCGGAGAAGATTTGCGTACGGCAACACCTGCGTACTCAAGCGCCTTTTGTTTGGGCGAGGTAAGTAAATAACATTTGGCAAGCATAAAATTTACATATGCATTGTCTTTGTTCTGCTGCAAAGCCAGTTCATAGGCAGTGAAAGCTTCCTTGTAATTTTTTGTTTGAAAAGCAGCATCTCCTTTTTTAATCAGTTTGTCGTCCTGACTAAAACCTGTTAAAAATAAAAAGGTTAAACAGAAGCTGGTTAATATAATTCTGCTCATCGGTTTCACGGTTAGGTTCAATGCTATATTTAAGTATAACGAATTTTAAGCTGAAAACGATACAAAAGCCTAACGCTAAATGCTGAAAGCTTAAGGCCGGAAACTAAAAAGCCCCTCATGCAAACACGAGAGGCTTTTAAAATTAAAGAGAATAAGCTTTAAGCCTTCAGCCTTTAGCTTTTATCGTATCCTGTCAACCGATTTAACCAATTCTTCATCTTTCTGAATGCGTCTGCCAGCAATGATGCAAAGAACCAATGCTGCTAAAGGCAGGTAGAAAGCCAGACCAAATGTTTCATGGATTTCGGCTGCGCCGATGAATAATTTTATTTTACGGATATACCAGAAATACAAACCTTCAATTAAGCAGATCAGAATGGTATTCATCATATTCAGACGCATTTGCAACATTCTGTTTTTGTATTTGAAAATAATGAAGAAGGTTAATGCAATGCTTAAACCAATCAAACCAGCAATGAAAGCAACATTTTTATCGCTGGAAATATCACCATGAGTAATGGTTACGGCAAAGGAATTTAAATGATACGCCGTTCCTTCAGAAGTTGCCTGCCAGGCAGGTGTAAATAAGCAAATCGATAAAACAACAGCAGAAATAAGTAACAGGATTGATTGAATTCTTTGTATCATACGGGCTTTCAATTAAATTGCAGCTATAAAAATAGTAAAAAAATTGAGATATTTTCTGGATATATCCTATCGTGGCGCAAACTACCATGGCTGGCAGATACAAGAAAACGCTGTTACCGTACAGGGAGTTTTAGAGAAAGCATTGAGCAATGTACTTGGCACCAGGATCGATATACTTGGCAGCGGCCGGACCGACACCGGCGTGCACGCGTCGTCGCAGATCGTTCATGTTGACTCGCCAAGGATAATTGATCCGGCATTGATCTTCAGAATCAACGGATATCTGCCTAAGGATATTTGTATTAAGTCTGCCCGTCTGGTAAGAGATGATGCACACGCACGGTTCGATGCTATTTCCAGAGCATATGTATACAGGATTACGCTGGTTAAAAATCCTTTTGAAATCGGACTGGCCTATTATTTTTACCCGCCTATTAATATTGAAGAGATGAATAAGGCCGCAGCCCTACTGCTTCAGTACGAAAATTTTGAAAGCTTCAGCAAAGTGCATACAGATGTAACGAATTTTAATTGTACCATCTTTCATGCCTATTGGGAAAGGAATGGTGACATGCTGTACTTCCATGTAAAGGCTAACCGGTTTTTGCGCGGTATGGTGCGCGCACTGGTAGGCACCATGCTGGAAGTAGGAAAGGGGCGCATGAGTCTGGATGAATTTATTCAGATTATTTTAGCAAAAGACAGGAAGAAGGCAGGTATATCAGCACCTCCGGAAGCATTATATTTATCGGAAGTAGAATATCCGGCGGAGGTATACAAACATGTCTGAGATTCTGCGCATACAAAATATTACCAAGACCTTCGGTGCGCACATTGCTATTGATCAGGTCTCGTTATCCCTGAAAAAGAACAGCATTCTTGGGTTGCTTGGCCCGAACGGAGCCGGTAAGACAACCTTGCTGCGACTGATTACACAGATTGTATTACCAGACAGCGGACAATTATTTTTTAACGGAAGTCCGTTAACGGAATCGCACCGCTTACAAATGGGGTATCTCCCGGAAGAACGCGGCCTTTATCGGAAAATGCGTGTACAGGAACAGTTGATGTATTTTGCACAATTGCGCGGATTATCTGCCAAGGAAGCCAAACAGCAAAGCAGCGAATGGCTGCAGCGCCTGCGGATAGAGGACCTGCACAACCAGGTGCTGGAAACCTTGTCTAAAGGCCAGCAACAAAAGATTCAGTTTATTTCTGCTGTTGTACATAAACCGGAACTGTTGATCCTTGATGAGCCTTTCAGCGGTTTTGATCCTGCAAATGCAGAGGTTATCAAAAAAGAAATTCTTTCCCTGCATCAGTCCGGCACAACCATCATTTATTCTACGCACCGGATGGATACCGTGGAAGATGTATGTACAGAGCTGCTTATGATCAATAAAGCAAAAGTAGTAATGCAGGGTGAACCGCATGCGATCCGCAAGCAATTTGATAAAGGGTATGTGCGATTGATATACAGTGGGGTTTTACCTGGTCAACTGCAATCAGGTGTTGTTGAGCAGCGTTTGCTGGAAGGAAATAAATGTTCGTATTTACTTTCCTCTTCTTTAGAAAAAAAACAATTATTACAGCTGCTGATCAATCAGGGTGAGGTACACCATTTTGAAGAGCATTTGCCAAGCATGCATGAACTGTTTTTAGAACACGTAAACAAGACCAACGAATGAAACAAATGTGGACTGTGCTGAAACAGGAATACAGCAATCGCATACGCAAGCGCTCATTCATCGTGATGACACTGCTTGGTCCGGTACTATCGCTGTGTGTATTATTCATACCCATTTACCTGAGTCTGGATACAACAGAGCGTATTCACGTATGGCTGCAATCATCGGCACCGCAGTATCTGAATGGTAATTACACCGACCAGACATTTATTTTTCATCCGATACCGGAAGGAAAGATCAGCGATGTTGAAACAGAATTCATGCAGCAGTCTGATAAAGCGGACGTATTGGTGTATTATGCCGTTGAGCAGGGGCGTGTGGTACTGTGGGATAAAAAAGGGCTTTCGACCGCTGAACAGTGGAAGCTGAAAAATAAAATCCAGGATATCTATACCAAAGAACTTGTCGCGAGATATCTTCCCCAACATGCTGCTGCACCGGCCATGCAATATATTCCGCTGGCAGAAGAAAAACAGCATACAGACTTGTTGCAACTTACCGGATTGTTCTGCACGATCATTATTTACTTTTTTATTTTTTATTATGGCGTGCAGGTTATGAAAGGTATTGTAGACGAAAAGGTGAATCGTGTGGTGGAAGTTATTCTATGTTCCGTAAAACCTTTTCACTGGATGATGGGCAAGATCCTGGGTATTGCAGCTGTATGCCTTACGCAGTTTGGCTTCTGGACGATGATCTATATCTGGATCGGATCAAAGTTCAATCATCGTTACGGAGAAGCCATTACGCAATTCAATAATGAGAATATTCAGGAAACACTGCGCGTATCCAAAGATGCGTGGCAGGCGATGGAGTGGAACGTATTTGCACAGAGTTTTGAAACACTGCCGTTGCTGCAGATCGGTGTCTGCTTCTTTATATTCTTCATTCTCGGTTATCTGCTGTATGCTTCGCTCTTTGCCGCGGTAGGAGCTATGACCGATAATGAGACCGATACACAGCAGTTCACCTTTCCGATTACAGCGCCGTTATTTATAACTTTTTTATTTGCGGGCTTTATCATCAGCGATCCCGATTCGCAACTGGCGGTTGTGTTGTCGTATTTTCCGTTAACGTCGCCGGTAGCCATGATGCTGCGCATACCGTTTGGTGTTTCGGTATGGGAGATTACAGGTTCTGTTATGGTGTTAGCTGCAACATTTGTATTGTCGGTCTATATGGCTTCGCAGGTATTTAAACGCGGGGTATTGCAGTATGGCAAAGCAATGAGCTGGAAGGATTTTTTTAATGTTTCAGATAGATAACTCAATCATCGGTAGTTAAACAATTTCTCTACAGAATATATAGTTATATAGTATATAGATTAAGGCAACAGCTCAAATTTATATAGCTATGAAAAAGATTCATGTATTAATTGTATTCATTGCGGCAGGTGTAAGTGTACTTGTACAATCCTGCAATTCTACTCAAATGATTTCATCATGGAGTGAACCTGCATTATCCGTGAAATCCTTTCATAAAATTTTGGTAGTTGGTTTAATGGGGGATAAAGATGCTGATTTGCGGCAAGGCATGGAAATCGATATGGTGAATGCATTAACAGCGCAAGGTGTCAAAGCATATTCATCCTATGTACTATACGGTCCGCAGGCGTTTCATGAAAAAGATCCACGGAGTGTATTGATGGATATAAAAGATACTACTTACGACGCAGTTTTATGTATGGTATTAACGGATAAAGATAAAGAACAGTATTATAATCCGCCGACAACTACGGTTGTTCCTGTTGCTCCGAATTACTACAACAATGGTTATTACAACGGTGGCGGGGCATACTACAATAACGGCGGGTATTACAATGGTGGCGGATACTATAACAATGGTGGATATTATAATAATTATAACGGGATGAGTAACTATTATAATCAGGCTTACCGGACTGTAACAACACCAGGTTATTATACTACAACAGTAAACTATACCATTGAGTCAGACCTGTTTAACTTCCCCAAGGATTCATTGATTTATTATGCTGAAACAAAAAGCTATGATCCGGCCGATATCTATACAATGTCGAAAGAGGTTTCGAAGGAAATTATTCAGGATATGATGAATAAAAGAGTGTTACCTGTGACTACAGCTAAACCAAAATGGTAAGCGTGCTTAGCTCAGATAAACCGCCATGTCTTTAGATGAAAGATTTACTTCCACATGTTCTTTTAAACTGGTTGCCATTACATAACCCACAAAGTCAGCAGAGATAGGGAAGGTATGGTGGCCTCTGTCCACGATGAATGCGGTTTGGATGCGTTTCACGCTGATATTTAAAAATGGCTTTAAGCTGTAAGCAATCGTGCGCCCGGTACTTAATACATCATCCACAATGATGATGCATTTATTTTTTAGCGTCTTCACATCTACATCAAGTGTAACTTCACTTTGAGAGGGTGCCTGCTTATCAAGCGTAACTTTGATCAGCGTGGTTTTGATGGTAGAGATAGACTTGAATTCTTTCTCCAGTAATTTGGCAACTGAGTAACCACGATCATAAATGCCGGCAAAAACGATTTCTTTTTCCTTAAAGTTTTGTTCCAGAATTTCATACGCGATACGTTTGATGCGCTGCTGAATTTGCTTTTTTGTTAAAATAAGGTTCTTTTCTGCCATGATCGTGTGTTGATGGAGCAAATATAAAGAATGAATGAATATAATTATGAATTATGAATTATGAATTATGAATAGCCCGCCGTTCAAATAATGTTATTTAAATTTTATTTAGTGCATTGCATAGATAAATTCAATTTTGCACTGTAATTTTGTATCTGTAAAAAGACGATTTTTTCAGACACATAAGGGGTTATCACTCCCACTCCCAGCCGTTCATAATAGTTCAATCTTTCGGCTGTTTTTCTTTTTTTTACCAGACCATTTAATGGTTCAACCGCAGTTCAGCCGTACTTTACCCGCAGTTCACCCGTAGTTCACCCGTATATAAGCCCAGGCAACAGCATGCGATCCTATGTCAACAGCATCGTTACACCCGCCCAACACGCAAGTCTACTCCACAATTCTCACTGGCGCCAGTGTATCTGATGCCAGATGAGAGAGCCAGATAGCACAAAGATTGATTGCCCGGTAACGGAATATATAGTGTCTTTAAAATGAGTACTTTAGCTTCAATAAGCCGTTTTGCACGAATTCCCGATAATTTATTCATTATTTTTTGCTGTCTTGGGAATATTCCGTATTTTTGTCGTCCGATTCATTAAGTGAACGGAGGAAAATGATCTGTAAGCGAGTGCTTCTGGCCGCATTTTCAGTTAAAAAGAAAGAAAAATTAAACAATACAATCATGAAACAAGGTATTCACCCAGATTATAGAGAAGTTGTATTTCACGACATGTCTGCGGATGTAAAATTCATCAGCCGTTCTACTATCAAAACTGGCGATACAATCGTTATGGAAGATGGAAAAACTTACCCATTAGTTAAATTGGAGGTTAGTTCTGCTTCTCACCCATTCTACACTGGTCAGAAAATGTTCTTGGATACTGCAGGACGTGTTGAAAAATTCAACAAGCGTTACAAAAAATAATATTTCTCCCCATTCACAGGGATTTAAAGTCTTTTCAATGGAAATTGGAAAGACTTTTTTATTTTTGATATATGAATATTCTATTCTTTGATGAACCCGCTCTCCGCAAGGCTTTATTGCCTTTAACCTTTACCCGGCCTGCGGCAGAATTGCGGATAGGAATCTATACCATTCGCGAAAAATGGCAGCAGTATTTTTCAAACGCACACTGTTTCTTTAAAACCGAACCTTATCTTCAGGCAAAATATCCATTAACCGCATCCGCACAACTTCATATCAATGGTTGTGTTTGTCCGAATGAACACCTTGTTGCTGAGATTGAAAAGTTGAACGAGGGAGAAGGACTGGTGTATCAGGGAATGGTGCTGGCATCCAAGGGTGTGCTGAAAAAACGTGTTGATTATTTCCAGGAAGTGCTGGTGATCCGTAATCCTTCGGATCTGTTTACACACAACGGCGCAGAGATCCGCAACGATTTCAAACTGATCACCAAAGGAAGAACCAGCTGTGAAATCACAGATAAACATACAATTGTTTATAATCCATCGAATGTATTTATTGAGAATGGTGTTTCTATAAAAGCAGCCATCATCAATGCAGAAGATGGTCCGGTATACATTGGCAAGGATGTGGAAATCCAGGAAGGCACTATTATTAAAGGTCCGTTTGCCGCTGGTCAGGGAGCTGTGCTTGCCATGGGCTCGAAGATGCGCGGCGACAATACCATTGGTCCGTATTGCAAAGTGGGTGGCGAAGTAAGCAATACCATCTTCATTGGTTACAGTAATAAAGTACACGATGGTTTCATCGGCAACTCGGTGATTGGTGAATGGTGTAATCTGGCAGCAGGTACCAATGTATCCAATCTGAAAAATAATTATTCTTCCATCAAGGTGCATTCTTATGAGAATGATCAATTGGAAGATACCGGAAAAATATTCCATGGTCTGATCATGGGTGATTACTCGCGTTGCGGAATTAATTCCATGTTCAATACGGGAAGTGTGGTAGGCGTTTCCTGCAATATCTATGATGCCGCATTTCCGCCAAAGTTCATTCCTTCGTTTGCCTGGGGCTCTGCTGCAGGCTTTACAGAGTTTCGCCTGACAGAAGCGTTCGATGTAGCGAAGAAAGGAATGGCGCGCCGTAAAGTTGAACTGGCTCCGGAAGATATAGCCATCCTTACGCATGTCTTTGGCGCAGAAGCGCAGCAGCGTTCACTGTTAATGAAAACGATTTAATATGCAATTCTCTCAGATTCCCGGACTACAGGAGGTTAAAACAACGCTGATCAATTCGGTAACGAATAATCACGTGGCACATGCGCAGCTTTTTGCCGGTGTGGAAGGTTCTGCAGCCTTACCGCTTGCTTTGGCCTATGCTACCTATGTAAACTGTCTGGAGAAAGTGGAAGGAGATTCGTGTGGCAATTGTTCATCCTGCAGTAAGTACAATAAATTAATTCATCCCGATCTGCATATCATCTTCCCTGTTACTACAAACAAGAAGATCACGAAAGACGCGTCCAGTGAAGTATTCTTTCCGGATTGGCGCGAAGCATTCCTGGCAAATCCCTTTTTCACATTCGGAGACTGGATGGAATTGCTCGACGGAGAGAATAAACAGTTACTCATAAATGTAGAAGAAAGCCGTACCATTGTGAAGAAAATTTCAATGAAGGCTTTTGAAGCAGAATATAAAGTAGTCATCATCTGGCTGCCGGAAACCATGCGTGCGGAAGGCGCTAACGCCTTGCTGAAGTCGCTGGAAGAACCGCCGGCTAAAACCCTGTTCCTGCTGGTTACAGCAAAGCAGGAAAAATTATTAACTACCATCATCTCACGTACACAGCGTGTGCAGGTACGTCTGTTTAACGATGCAGAGATCAGGCAATATCTGATCGAAGAAAAAGGCATCAGCGAAGCGCAGGCAAAACGTGTGACCTATCTCGCTGATGGAAACATGCGTGAAGCCATACAGTTGTTGTCTGAAGAAGATCAGGATCATGAATCGAAAATCAGAGACTGGTTCCGGGCGTGCTTTGCATCGAAGCTTCAGGACATGATCCGCATGTCGGAAGAGTTTGGATCACTGCCGCGTGAATTGCAGAAATCCTTGCTTCAATACGGTCTCGGAATTTTCAGAGACAGCCTGATGTATAAAGAAGTAGGCACCGACCTGCTTCGTGTAGATGAAAACAGCACCGATAACATGGTTCAGAAGTTCAGTCAGGTGATTGATTTTTCAAAAGTGCTGAGTTTATCACAGGTGCTGAACGATGCGCATGCGGAAATTGAAAGGAACATAAATTCCAAAATGGTATTTATGGATACTTCCTTTCAGATGAATAAAATTTTCAAACAGAAATAATGAATAAGAGCGTTCGTATCGGAACACGCGGAAGCAAGCTGGCTTTGTGGCAGGCGGAGCATGTCGCTGCCTGTCTGAAGACAAAAGGACTGGAACCGGAAATTGTGATCATTGACACAACCGGTGACAAGATCCTGGATCAGTCGTTGTCAAAGATCGGTTCCAAAGGTTTGTTTACAGAAGAACTGGAAGAACAGTTGGAAACCGGGGCGATTGATATTGCCGTACACAGTGCAAAGGATCTGCAGACACAATTGAAGGACGGTATGTATATCCTTGCCATTACCGAACGTGAAGTGGTAAACGATGTATTGGTGAGTCACAAGCCGATCCGTACACTGAAAGAAAATGCTGATATCGTAATCGGAACATCTTCAACCCGCAGAAGAGCCTTGCTGCGCAAATTCTATCCGGATGCGAAAATGGTGGATATGCGTGGCAACCTGCAGACACGCATCCGCAAAATGGAAGAAGGTGCGTGTGATGCCATGCTGCTGGCCTATGCCGGTATACATCGTATGGGTTATGATACATTGATCAGAGAACGACTTTCGCTGGAAGAATTTATACCGGCTGCCGGACAAGGCACACTGGCGATAGAAGCTTCTGCTACGTTGGATAAAGAAAAGGCAGCAATCATCCGTTTGGTATTGAATGAGGCCGGTACAGAAACAGCTGTGTTAGCGGAACGCGCGTTTCTTCGTACACTCGAAGGCGGCTGCAGTGTTCCTGTATTTGCACTGGCTGTTGCACGCGATACCGATTATTTATTGACCGGCGGTATTGTAAGTCTGGACGGAACGAAATATTTAAAACAGGAAATCCGTTTTACAGCTGCCGATGCTGAACAGCGCGGCGTTGAACTGGCAACAGCTTTACTGAAAGCAGGCGCGGAGGGGATACTACAAGAAATCAAGCAGTCTTTAGGTAAATAGTCCAATAGCATACGAAAAATTCCAAATAACAAATCTCAAATAACAAACAGTGTTGTTATTGAGAAACGACTACACTTTACACTTAAATAGTAAATACACAAAATGAAAAATATGCTTTTAACGCTTTTTACGCTTGTATCTCTACTAACAGCACAGGCACAAACAACAACCGCACCGGTTCTTCCTAAAGAAGATTATGTAGTAACCATCTCAACCACCTACGGAGATATGATCCTGTTGTTGTATGACGCGACACCATTGCATAAAAAGAACTTTATTGAACTGGCGCAAAAACATTTTTATGATGGTACAACCTTCCATCGCGTGATTGCTGACTTCATGATTCAGGGCGGAGACCCGAATTCAAAAGATTCAATTACCACCAATGATGGCATAGGCGGACCAGGTTATACGGTTCCTGCGGAATTCAATCCAAACCTGAAACACGATAAAGGTGCGCTGGCAGCAGCCCGCATGGGAGATGAAGTGAATCCTAATAAAGAATCCAGCGGTTCTCAGTTTTATATTGTTCAGAATAAAAAAGGAACACCATTCTTAAACAACAACTACACTGTATTCGGACAAACCATCAAAGGTTTCGATGTGATTGATAAGATTGCGCAGGTAGAAAAAGATGGCGCTAACAGACCGCTGAAAGATGTAACGATGAAAGTTACGGTTACAAAGATGAAAACCAAGAAGATCATTAAGTTGTATGATTGCGCGTGGTTTTATAATGTGTAACGCTTAAAGCTTAATGCTTAAGTCGATCTTAATTCATTGATTTGATCTTAACTAAGCACACTTAAAATAATTACTCATCACTGAACAAGCCTTAAGTTTTTAGCTTTTTGCGTTCAGCTTTATGCCTTCGGCCTTATGAAAATATTAATTACCGGCAGCAATGGTTTGCTCGGACAAAAATTAGTTTCTCTTTTATACTTACTGCCTGAAGTAACGTTGATTGCTACGGCGCGCGGTGCCAACAGAGATGAGATCTACGAAGATTACATCTACGAATCCATGGATATTACTTCGGAAGAAAATGTACTCGCTGTATTCAGAAAGCATAAACCGGATGCTGTTATCCATACCGCAGCGATGACACATGTGGACCAATGCGAACTGAATAAGGAAGCCTGCGTGGATCAGAATATTACCGCTGTGAATCATATTATTAAAGCCTGTAAAGAGGCAGGCGCGTTTCTGCTGCATGTATCAACCGATTTCATCTTTGATGGCAAGCGCGGACCGTTAACGGAAGAAGAAGTACCCAACCCGGTGAACTATTATGGCTGGACAAAATGGGAAGCAGAGAAAGCTGTTGAACAATCCGGTCTGAAATGGGCTATTGCCCGTACAGTATTGGTGTATGGCGTGGTACAGGATATGAGCCGCAGCAATATTGTACTTTGGGTGAAGAATAGCCTGGAACAGAAAAAAGAAATCAATGTTGTAAACGACCAGTGGCGCACGCCAACACTCGCAGAGGACCTGGCGATGGGCTGCTGGCTGATCGTTAAAAATCAGGCGACAGGTATCTTCAATATTTCCGGTGAAGAAATGATCAGTCCGTATGACCTGGCACACAAAGTTGCCGAAGTATGGAATCTGGATAAAGGCCTGATCAAACAAGCCGATTCATCTACGTTTACACAACCTGCGATGCGCCCGCCGAAGACCGGTTTCATTATTGACAAAGCAAAAAAACAATTAGGATATAAACCACATACCATAGAAGAAGGCCTGGAACTGGTAAAAGAACAATTGATGGGGTAACCGAAAACTCCGCAAATTCCAAATAACAAATTTCAAATTCCAAATAAAACAATGACCTATGCAATCTTTGTGATTGCATAGGGTCATTGTTTTAATGATACTGGTAAAAGAACAATTGATGCCGTAGGGGCGTATTGCATACGCCCTGATTAAATCACGAAGGAAAAGGCGTATGCGATACGTCCCAACGGGTTAAAATTTATGCACATAAAAATTTAACCCGTTTTTTATAAAAACAATATTTTTTGAACCGTACCCGTTCATATTTAAACATCTTTTCTTAAAAAATGGATATTTTTTAGAATCAAGCCCTGAAATCGTTAACAAAGGATAATAATTTATTAATGTAACCCATTCATTTGTAGGATATTAATTGAGGAATTTGTTTGTTTGTCGGAATTCTTTGTACTAGATTTGCAGTATAAGTTTATGGAGTACCTATGCGGGAAACATTATTGAACATGTCTTACATAGCCAACTTTTGTTCGTTTAGTTGGTGAATAAGTTGATAAAAGGGTTAAGAGTGGTGCTGATAACGCCACTCTTTTTTTGTTCCTGTAGATTTTTCTCTCTTATTTTATACAATGGCAGATATAAAAAATTTAGATGCAGCGATCAATGCATTCATCAGTCCGGTCTCGGATTTCATCACTTCAATCATTTTTTATTCGATCCCTGTTTCCGGTGTAGATGTGCCTTTGATTGTGTTGTGGCTGATCACAGCTGGTCTGTTCTTTTTCTTCTATCTCAAAGCCATTAACATCACACGGTTTGGTTTAGCGATTAATATTGTACGCGGTAAGTACGACGATCCCGATTCAAAAGGAGAGGTGAATCATTTCCAGGCCTTGGCAACAGCTTTGTCAGGAACGGTAGGTCTTGGCAATATTTCAGGCGTTGCGGTCGCGATCGCGCTCGGCGGACCGGGTGCCACCTTCTGGATGATCGTTGCAGGCTTCTTCGGTATGATGACCAAGTTTGCGGAATGCACGCTGGGCGTGAAGTACCGGCAGGTGAGCGCGGAAGGCATCGTCTCCGGCGGACCGATGTATTTTCTGCGCGACGGATTAAAAGCTAAAGGTTTACCGGTATTGGGTAAAGTGCTTGCAGCCTTGTTTGCATTGATGTGTATTGGCGGCGCGCTTGGCGGCGGCAATATGTTCCAGAGCAATCAGGTAACCGCACAGCTCGTGGCAGAAACAGGCGGCAGCGCAAGCTGGTTCAGTACCAATCTGTGGCTGCCGGGTTTGGTTTTAAGTCTGCTGGTAGGCAGCGTGATCATTGGCGGACTGAAATCAATCGCGAATGTAACCGAGAAGATTGTACCCTTCATGTGTGCCTTATATGTGATTACCTGTCTGTATATTATTTTCGCACGCTACGATGCAATTCCCGAAACATTTATGCTCATCATCAATGGTGCTTTCAATGCCGAAGCCATGTACGGCGGGGTGCTGGGTGTGCTGATCACGGGCTTCCGGCGGGCATCCTTTTCCAATGAAGCAGGTGTGGGTTCGGCGTCGATTGCGCACTCCGCTGTAAAGACCAAGGAACCGGTAACCGAAGGGTTGGTATCCTTGCTGGAACCGTTTCTGGATACCATCGTGATCTGCACCATGACCGCGCTGGTGATTGTTATTACCGGGGCGTATCACGAGGCAGGCAAAGACGGAATCACACTAACGTCGCATGCGTTCTCCAGTACCGTCAGCTGGTTTCATTACATACTTTCCATCAGTGTATTTCTGTTTGCTTTTGCTACCATGATCTCCTGGTCGTATTACGGGTTGAAGTCGTGGGGGTATTTATTTGGTGCCGGCAAGACTTCAGAGTTGATTTATAAATTCATTTACTGCTTTTTTATTGTGGTGGGTTCATCGATGAGCCTTACCAAAGTAGTTGATTTTTCAGATGCCATGATTTTTTCCATGAGCATTTTTAATATTATCGGTTTGTATCTGCTGGCGGGGGAATTGAAGCAGGATATGAATCAGTTTTTACATAAAATAGATACGGGGATCATTAAAAAACACAAGTAACATTTATCATGTCTTTTCAATCAGCTAAACAAGCCAGCGGTTCAGGTAACCGCGAGGCAAAAGGATTTTTATTTTTAATCGCCATTTTATTGTTGCCCTTTCTAATTCAGTATACCTACCGGGCATTGTTCTATACACCAAAGAAAATTATGTTGCCGGTTACTTATCTGATGGACACCTGCGAGGCAAAGAAAGAATACAATTCTTACAGCTATTCAGCCAAAGCTGCTGCATTCACCAGCAATACAAAGAGTCCGGTTAAAGCAACACATACATATACGAGCATTGACTTGAACACCGTGGATTCTGCTGCACTTGAAACGCTGCCTGGTATTGGTCCGGCGTTTGCGTCGCGCATCATCAAGTACCGTACATTGCTGGGCGGTTATCTGAAGGTGGAACAGTTGAAAGAAGTATACGGCATGCCGGAAGAAACCTATGAGCGCATCAAACCGCTGTGTACGTTGAGTACAATAGCTGTGAAGATGATCCCGGCAGAAACCTTATGGAAAACGCCTTACAAATTCTATCACCCTTATTTGAGTAAGGAACTGAAAGCCGCGATCAATGCCAGGCAGAAGAGTGAAGCGTATTCAGAAGCAGCGCTGAGAGCACTGATAGAGGTGGGTGATGCGCGGATGGGGTGGTACGTGGGTTGGTAATTATGAATTATGAATTATGAATTATGAATTATGAATTATGAATTATGAATTATGAATTATTATTTGTTTGTGCCAGATGTTTTATAGGGGTTTGCAGGTTGCGCTGAACATGAAAATGTTTGTTGATGGTCTGTACGTTGCAGGAGATGTACAGACCGTAGGAGAGTCATGACCCCAGCGGGGTCACATGTTTATAGCAACAGTTGATTGCAATCATATGCGCACAATACCGAAGGTATTGTTCTGACTAAAGATACTTTCGGTATTGCGCGTATAAAATATCTATCTATTTTTCCTATACAAGTGCAACCCCGCTGGGGGCGGTTTTAAGGATGTTATTGTTTGATGGTCTGCGCGGCTGAGCCAGAGACCACGGTGATGGCTTCGCCGTGAGCATTTAAGCAATGCTAAATAATATCAAGTAAGAACAGGTGTTTTTACCCCTCCACCAATTCCTTCACTTCAACTTCCAGTGCCTGCGCTACCTGCAGTAGGGTGGCGATGGTGCAGTTCAGTTCGCCGTTCTCCAGTCTTACAATCTGGCTGCGGGCGATGCCGGATTCGTCGCTCAATGCATACTGAGATAAGCCCTTTGCTTCGCGCAAGGCTTTCACCTTTTTACCCAGGGCTTTTAAAAGTTTCTCTTTCGTCATTGGCATAAATCAAAAATCGACAGATTTATGCATTTTAATAGTCCTATATGTAGGACTATTAAAAAATATGCGTATCTTTCGATCACAAATATGTAAAGGTTCTGCTGTGCATTTTTTTCTCACAGACACCCTATTTTCTGCATTGTAACACTATGGAAATAAATACTGCTGATCATCAAAAGAAAGAAGTTGTGATTCTGCTGCTGGCGGATATGCGCAACACGCGACTGGTACATGGCCTGAATGCCGTGGGATTGAAAACAGATACTTTTTATACCTGTTTAACAGACCTGGTGCTGTATAAAATGGGTTTCAGAAATTATACCGACGAAGCCCTGGCTGTTTGGTACAAAGATCTTTTATACCAGACGATCGACAGGGAACAGATGGAATATGCCTACCACGAACGCCAGCTCGCAGAAGAACTGTATAAGCAGCTGGTGTTGAAAAGGGAAATGCTGCAGGGGAGTGAAATTGCGACAGACACGCTGTGGTATAAACTGAAAAAATGGATGCAGATCTGATTTAAATTCTGTCGTCAGTATGTAGCATGACGACAGAATTTATTGAGTTATTCGATGATGATGCCGCCGGT
>NZ_JBQCDF010000167.1:0-30502 GCF_051961495.1 Cytophaga sp.
ATCCTTCCACTCTTTATAATTATAGCCCGAGCAACCGATGTGAATATTCATATAAATTATGTTTTTTGATATAAAAAATCTACAACAGAATTTAAGAACAAGTGTTACACGATTTGTTTATAGTATTACATCTCCTGCATATGGAAAATTTCCAAATAAAAAAAACACATTCACCGCAGGGAATTAAATCCATGAATAAACACGGCCGATTTTAATGCTCCTAAAAATGTTATTATTATCCGTTTGGAATTTGAGATTTGTATTTTGGAATTTACGAACGTCAGATCATTCCTTCCACCACACCCATTCCAAACAAAGCGAAATCATATTTGACCGGATCTTTGGGATCAAATTTTTTCAGGTTCTCTGTAAGTTCAACTGCCGTTTGCCAATCTACCTGGGTACGGGTGATAAGCCCCAGTTGCCGGGCAATCCGATCCACATGTACATCACATGGACATACCAGCTGGGCAGGTTGTATTTTTGTCCAGATACCAAAGTCTACTCCTTTTTTATCCTTGCGAACCATCCAGCGCAAAAACATATTCAGGCGTTTACAGGCAGATTTTGTTTCCGGTGAAGAAATATGCTTACGCGTGCGCTGCGGATGTTCAAATGAAAAAAAATAATTACGAAATGAGATCAAACCTCCTTCAGTATTGGTCGCTGATTTATTCATGCCTTTCAGGAATATTTCCTCCATCGACGTAAATTCTGTATAAAGTTCTTTTAACGCATAAACGAAATACAGCAGGTCTGTATCATTGAACGTACGATGAACAAAACCTTCCAGCTGTTTCAAATCAGTATCGGCATGCTGCGTAATAAATTGATAGGGTGCACCATCCATGCGTTCAATCAACTCCGTACACTTATTGATAATGGTTTTACGCTGCCCCCAGGCCAATACAGCGGCAATGAAGCCTGTAATCTCAATGTCCTGTTTATTTGTAAATCTATGCGGAATACAAACAGGGTCCAGTACGATGAAAGAATCTGTATTGTATTCTTTATACTTGGATTCCAATAATTTGTATAATGTATCTCTTGAATATTTATTCATAGGATTATTCATAAAACAAAATCCGGATTTCAGTTTTCATTTTAACTAAAATCCGGATCAAGTACTTAATTATATATAATGACAGCTTGCTTTTCAGAGATATTAAGGAATATACATCAATGTTGCTGAAAAGCGTGTACCAGTACCTCCCAGGCGCTCGTACGCTTTTTTAGAAATGCGTATGATTGTTTTCCCGTCTGCACCTGTATCTGTTAATTTGCCGATCACACGCACATAAACTTTTATTCCAGTGGATTCATTCGACAATTGAATAATTGTACCAACAGGAGCTGTTTTATGATATGCCAGGTATTTAGGCGTGTCCTGGTTATCCGGCATCAGATCCGCAAAACCGCTTTCAGTAATCTTTTTAAAATCAGAAGCAGGCACTGTTGGTTTCGTTGGTGTTGTTTGTGTCTGTTGCATGGTTTCCAGTTTCACCTTATCCTGCTGAAGTTGGATAGTGTCTGCTTCAGGATTTGTTGTTGTTGTTGTTGCGGGCTTTGCCGTTGTTGTTGTTGTTGTTGTGGTTGTGGTTGTGGTAGTAGTTGTTGTAGGAGGTTTTACAGGATTTGTAGTGGCAACAGCTGTTTGCGCTACTTCAGCACCTTCAACCTTTAATGTCTGGCCAACTTTTAATGAACCTACACCCGGGTTAGCTTTTTTAATATCTTCAACACTTACGTTGTATTTGCGGGCAATGGAGTACATTGTTTCGCCCGACTCAACTTTATGCTCTATGGTTTGTTTGCTTACTGCTGGTTTCGTAGTTTCCGTTTTTGTATTTGCAGGTTTCGATGTAGTCGAGGAACCTTTGGAAGGAAGGTTTAATTCCTGTCCAACACTGATTGAATTTGTTAATCCCGGATTCGCTTTCTTCAATTCATCAACCGAGATGGAATATTTCGTTGCAATGCTGTATAATGTTTCACCTGCAGCTACCGTATGTTTTTGAGCGCCTGCTGTAGTTGTAGTTGAAGCAGCCGGAACAGCTGCATTACTCGGCACATACAATACCTGGCCCACTTTCAAACCTGATGCCACTTCCGGATTATTTTGCTTGATCTCATCAACAGATACATTGTATTTTCTGGAAAGTGAGTATAATGTCTCGCCTGCAGCGATCCTGTGTAATACAAATAGTTTACCGTTCTTTCTTTCAACGCCTATTGAATCACACACACCTGCTTTAGAATACAAGCTTGTAGAAATGACCACGCATAAGATTAAAAAAAATCTATTCATTACTTTTTTACTTAATAACATAAGCACACATTTCATTATTATTTTTCACTACAACCAATTCATTATTCATAACGAAGAAAGTATCCATTCCAATACCCGATACCCCTTCTTTAAGTTTATCGTGAACTAAAACCGTACCATTTTCATCCGCTACAAGGATAAAGTTAGTCATTTTTTCACCTTCGTAAATATAATAAGAAATCAACACCTTATCGCCTTTCTCCAGATATTCTATCATTCGAATTGCCTTATGGTGGGTCAGAATTTCTATGTATTGCTGTATTTTGATAAAAAAAGAATTTTCTTCATCAAAATGAAACGGATACAGCACAGCTGTTTCTTCAGTACTTTTTTTCTTGTTAAAATTTGTAAAGAGTTCTTTCAATGAAACCTCTTTTAATACAGCCCCCGTGTTCCAATCGACCTTCAGGTAATTATTTTCATCCTGGTCTTTAGTAATGATTATAAAATCAGGCTCTGTATGCATTACCTGGGCATCCGTTTTACCCCATTTCAGCTTGCCGGATTTTCCGTCTATCACTGCAAAGCCACGTTGTTCGGGCATGTCCGGCTCGTTGAAGCCAACAAGCAGCACATTTCCTTTATCAGCCGCTTTCAAACTGCTCCACCAGGGATCCAGAACAGATAAGTCTGCCCAGCGAATCTTTTTCGCTGCCAGATCAATCCCATGAAAAAAGACTTTTCTTTTTTCACCATCCCGGGTTTCTACATACACCATCCCATGCTCGCTGTCTGCAATAATTTTCCATATTACGCCTGAAAATACTTCAGAAAATGAGGGTGTGCATAGAGACATAGTATTAATTTATTAAATTTAGAACAAAGGTAAGAAAAAGTTTTCAGTGCCTTTATTAAACCGTTACCATACTACTCAAAGTAAATTCATGTCTGCTTCTTTATCAATCGTAGCCATTATCCCGGCACGTTATGCCTCTACCCGATTCCCCGGAAAACCCCTGGTACACATTCATGGAAAAACAATGATTCAATGTGTATACGATCAGGTTAAAAATACCCCTGAAATTGCTGAAGTGGTAGTTGCTACCGATGATGACCGGATTGAAGCTGAAGTGCTGCGTTTTGGTGGAAGAGTAGTACGGACCAGACCTGAACACCCAAGCGGTACAGATCGCTGCTTTGAAGCTTATCAGAAATTAAATCAGCGCTTTGATTTTATCATCAATGTGCAGGGTGATGAGCCCTTCATTCAACCAGAACAAATCCGCACCCTCGCAGGCATTCTGACGCCCGATGCAGAATTGGCTACGCTGATCAAGAAAATAGAAGACGAAGAAACGCTCTTCAACCCCAACACGCCAAAAGTACTGGTTAATACCAAAAGTGAGGCCATCTACTTTAGCCGTCAGACAATACCATATCTGCGCCAATACACCGATAAGAAAGACTGGCTTCATAATCATACATTTTTTAAACACATAGGCATGTATGCCTATCGTCCGGATATTCTTGCGAAGATTACTGCCTTAAAACCTTCTGCACTGGAACTTGCAGAATCGCTTGAGCAATTGCGCTGGTTAGAGAATGGCTATTCAATACGCACAGCAGTAACAACAATAGAAACCGTTGGCATTGATACGCCAGAAGACCTTGCCCGGATTACAAAAAAATAAACAGCATATTAAACTTATCACACAAAACCTTCAATAGAGAACTCTGTTGAAGGCTTTTATTTTTCTGAAATTAAAAGGCCTGTTTTTTTTAAATAAAATGTTTACCAAAAGTGCTTTTAAAGCCCTGTTTGGTCATTTTAACAAATTGAAATAATTCTATAAATCAAAAAGAAATAAAACATTTTTATAATTTTTAAATTCTAATTTATGAATTAAAATCACGTTTTTATTACACTGATATCGGGAAGTTTACCACCTCTGATAAAAAATATTTATTGAGCAACAAATAAATACTAAAACTCACATTTATAGTTACTTATAAAAAAATAAATAAAAGAAATCACACGTTTATTTTAAAAAACCAGAACATAGACAGCTAATTTAATGGTTACTTTTTCCTTTTATCTGTTATCCATTACATAAAACTGTATAAATTATTCGAATAACCGAATTTTCACATAATATAATTTATTTAATAAAAACAAATCAACATTCTCTTTTCTAAAAAGCAGTTACGTTTTGATTCGGATAAACCCCAGCTGCTAAAATTTTAATAAAAATTTACTCAACTAACTAACCAAATTTTATTATGAAAAAACATCTCCTCTCCTCGCTCTTTTCACTGATGTTTGCAATTGTGTATACACATACACTTGCTCAAACTAATTCTGCTCCTGCAGTGGCATTAGTTGCTCCTGCAAACAATGCCACGTACATAGCTCCGGCTTCTGTATCGCTTGTTGCTGTTGCAACAGACGCTGACGGTACAATCGCCAAGGTAGAGTTCTTTAATGGGACTACCTTATTGCCAGGTTCTACAAACGTCCTGGCACCATATGATTTTACATGGACAGGTGTTGCTGCTGGAACTTATACCATCACCGCTAAAGCAACCGATAACAATGGTGCGGTAACAACTTCTGCTCCAGTAACAATTAAAGTATCAACGGTAACAAATATCCCTCCGGTTGTTACATTAACTGCTCAGGCTAACAATCCAACATACACAGCTCCGGCTTCTGTATCACTGGTAGCTATTGCAACAGACACTGACGGCACAATCGCCAAGGTAGAGTTCTTTAATGGGACTACCTTATTGCCAGGTTCTACAAACGTATTGGCACCATATGAATTTACATGGACAGGCGTTGCTGCAGGAACTTATACTATTACTGCTAAAGCAACTGATAATAATGGTGCAGTAACAACTTCTGAAGCTGTAACAATTAAAGTATCAACGGTAACAAATATTCCTCCGGTTGTTACATTAACTGCTCCGGCTAACAATGCAACGTACACAGCTCCGGTTTCTGTATCACTGGTAGCTGTTGCAACAGACACTGACGGTACAATCGCCAAGGTAGAGTTCTTTAATGGGACTACCTTACTGCCAGGATCTACAAACGTCTCTGCTCCATATGAATTTACATGGACAGGTGTTGCTGCAGGAACTTATACTATTACCGCTAAAGCAACCGATAACAAGGGTGCAGTAACAACTTCTGCGCCAGTAAAGATTAAAGTAGATACTTCGTCTGTCACCAATATCCCTCCGGTTGTAGCATTAGTTACTCCGGCAAACAATGCAACATATACAGCTCCGGCTTCTGTATCGCTTGTAGCTGTTGCAACAGACGCTGACGGCACAATTGCCAAAGTGGAATTCTTTAATGGCACTACCTTACTGCCAGGTTCTACAAACGTATTGGCACCATATGAATTTACATGGACAGGTGTTGCTGCAGGAACTTATACCATCACCGCTAAAGCAACCGATAACAAGGGTGCGGTAACAACTTCTGCCCCGGTAAAGATTAAAGTAGATACTTCGTCTGTCACCAATATCCTTCCGGTTGTTACATTAACTTCACCGGCAAACAACACTACATACACAGCTCCGGCTTCTCTATCACTGGTAGCAGTTGCAACAGACGCTGACGGTACAATTGCCAAAGTGGAATTCTTTAACGGTACTACGTTGTTACCTGGCTCTACAAATGTTCTGGCTCCATATGATTTTACATGGACAGGTGTTGCTGCAGGAACTTATACCATTACCGCTAAAGCAACCGATAACAAGGGTGCAGTAACAACTTCTGCCCCGGTAACGATTAAAGTAGACAGCGCATCTACTGTAAATGGAGTAATTATGGGCGCAAATCCATTTACAGATCAAACTACTGTAAAAATTCCATACGCATCTAATGTAGCTTTAACAATATCTATTAAAGATGTCAGTGGCATTACAGTATGGGAATCAAGTGGTTTACAAACAAATCAGACAATATACCTAGGCTCAGGTTTACCAACGGGAATCTACATTGTTACTGCCTATTATGCAGGTACAACTAAAGTATTCCGATTGATTAAAAACTAAATCTTCAGTTTCACTAACAAAAAAAGGGAGAGCGGTTGCTTTCCCTTTTTTTGTTATGCTTGTCTCGTCCTGAAATAAGTTGACATTATATTTTCACAGTCAAATCAAGCATATAAACAAATAATCCTTGCTAATATCAATTAACAAGGATTATCTTTAAACTATAAACTTAGGACGGGTCAATACGAGAATCTATTGATTGTTCAGCATACGTTATAAAGATGAAATCAATATACCTTATCCTGTTAATCACTCTATCAACAATCTGCTGCAATAAAAAAATGACGCAACGGAACAGGAAATCATTCTTATTTCAAGCAACTTTAATACAGACACAATATCGATCAAATCAACAGGAGATATGATTAAAGATCTGGCTGCCCTGTTAGACACGTTAGATCTCAATGCATACAACCCACCATATGTTGAATATTATTTTGGTCCGCCTAATCATGTACGGATTGACACAAGCGAATATGGAGATATTGATTCGGTAGGCATTGGCGGATTTTATATGGATACACATGACTATACGTATTACACCTATAACCCTAATGGCACCTTAAAAGAATTGCGGTTTGAAGCGAGTGACAGGGCCGACGGATATTATCAAACACGCTATTATTATTCAGCGAACAAGATCGACTCTATAACAACTATTAATCATTTTATAAATTTTATTTTGCAAAATAATAAAGTTGATAAAATTGAATCTGAGGAAATAAACAATAAAATCTATACACTCATCCCCGCTTATACAGAAGAAGGCAAGCTAAAAACGCTTGAAACAACAGACTGGATGGAAAATAAAAAAATTTCTTACCGAATTACCTATATAAAGAAATCGGGATTCTTTTTTTGAAGAATCCCGATTTACAACTATTATTCCAGTAAAACACTTTACTTCAATAATTGTGTGTAATGTGTTTTAACGAATGTCTGAATAGAATCATAAAAAGCATCCAGCTCCATTTCATCCAGGTCGATAATCACCTCTTCTGTATTTTTTAATACCAGTTTAATTTTTTCAAGAATATTTCTTTCATCCTTCATAAACGATATATATACAATATCCTTGATGAGGATGTTCCCTTCCCTTTCGTTGTTTTTATATTCAATACTATTATCTGTCAGTTTTAAAAAATCTTCATAATTGTTTACACCGGAAATAATTTTTTCTAAGATCGGAGGTACCATACATACTGCCACCCACAATATGAAACGAAACCATTTAACTTCGAAATTGAAATAAATATAACCCAAAATAAGAGGTATACAGCAATACATCATCAGCTGCATTCTTAGCTTGCTTTTACGGTTTCTGAATTCAATACCGCCATCTACTGCTTTCAATTTTACCGGAAACAAAATTTCTTCCCAAAGAATTAAAACCATAATAATCACTGCAACACTGGCAAGGAACATCCCAATATAAATATCCTGGTTCTGGTTCAAATCATGAATAGGAACAACAAAAATCTGATGCGATAAAAAACAGGCAATAATAAAAATTAGCAGTATAAGACCTATGCTGAATTCTTTTGGATAGGTTGGGCGTATAATATTTTTCATTATGGTTTTCTTTACAATTGATAGTTACGTTTATTTATACTCAAAATACACCTCAAAGTTGTATTGATTCTGTATATAATATATCCATTTTATTAACACAATAGTGACCAATGCTCTTTATCCTTATTGACATAAAAACAGTGTTGAAAATAAATTAAAAGATACAAAAAAAGTCCGTTAATAAACCTCTGCTCTACTTCACTTTATATCCCATCTCAGTTAACAAAGATACAATTCTGGCTTTAAAATCTCCCTGAATGAGAACTTCTCCATCTTTCACAGAGCCTCCAACACCAAGCTTATTTTTTAATTTTTTACCTAAATCTTCTAAATCTGCCGTTGTGCCAACAAATCCTGTTACAACGGATACAGTTTTTCCGGCACGTCCCTTACTATCAAGAATCACCTTTAGCTTCTGTTTATCAGCGGGTAAGGTTTCCATTTCCGGCACCTCTTCATACGAATAATTGAATTCATCATTGGTTGAATAAACTACTCCGGTTCGGCCTTTATGCTCTTTTTTTGCCATTAAATCACGTTTGTAATTTGTTGTAATTTTTTTTTTTAATACTTTAGCAGCATACTTTATACTAAACAGGATTGTCAAATGAAATATACGATAGTTTTTTTAACTGCGCTCGTTATAAGCTTAATTGCTTCTTGTGCACCGCAACATACATGTCCAACCTATTCAAACTCTGCTATTAAGTATCACCACCATCCAACACACCATTGAGTTGTGATTCCTGCTTAAGTTAGCATTAAAAATAAACATAAAAAAAACACCACGCATACAGCATGGTGTTTTTTTGCTTTAATAGCTCTTGGTATCAACCAGTATTTCTTAATGCCCCTGCAATTGCATTTACGGTAAGCAATAGTTCAGTCAGAATTTTATTGGCTTTTTCAGACTGCGGTTGAGTATTTACCTTTCTCCATTTACGAAGCAGCTCAATCTGATCGTAATGCAGATCATTTAATGCTTCTGCACGTAACACATTCGAATAATGATGGAAAGATCTCCTTACTTCAAATGGGTTGTCGAATAATAAGGCAAGCATTTTTTTTGTCTTATTGAATTCCTTCACAATCATATCCAGGATCTCGGTACGGATTTCCTCATCTTCAACAAGCGTTGCATAACTTCTGAAAATCTTTTCGTCTGTTGCTGCCAAACTCGTGTCCACATTGGTAAAGATGTAACGGATGATCGTATCACTCGCAGCCATCTTTTTCAGATATTCAAATTCTTCCGGCTGTTCTTTATAGAATGTTTCCAATGCATTTCCCACGCCATACCAGCTGGTGATATTAAAGCGCGACTGCGCCCAGCTGAATACCCATGGAATAGCACGTAGATCCGCCAGGGTACGCTTGCCGGAACGGCGTGCCGGACGGGAACCTATTTTACTTTGTTCGATTACATCGATCGGAGTAGCCTGACCAAAAAAAGTAATGAAGTTTTTATGGTTGATCAGCGCTGTATAGTAATCTTTACTTTTCTCTGCTAAATAATCCAGGTGCTTATCGAAACGATTCTTCTTATGTTTCGTGTGTTTATGCAAAATCGTATAACCCGCGGTACCTGCTTCCAGCAATTCAAGATTAAAGGCAGCATTGATCTTATTGGCATACTTCTGGGAAATTGTTTCTCCCTGTTCGGTCAATCGCATATCTCCCTGAATGGAATTATGCGGTAGTGTTTTAATGAACCACTGTGTAGGACCGGCGCCACGGCTGATGGAACCACCTTTGCCATGGAAGAAACGGATGCGTGCTCCATATTTCTTACCAACATCGACCAGTTTTAATTGTGTATTGGACAGATTCGACTGGCTGGCAAGAATACCACCGTCTTTATTACTATCGCTATACCCGATCATTACCTGCTGAACTTTCTCTTTTTCACCTTTATCCAAACGATGATACTCAAGACTGTTTTTAGTAATCGGATGTTCTAAGAATTTACTTAAAATGTGCGGACTGCCCTGTAAATCTTCAATCGTCTCAAATAATGGAACAACTGGCAATTTACATACAATGCCTTTTTCTGTTTTGATCAGGAGTCCGGCTTCTCTTGCCAGCAGGTACACCACCAGCAAATCTGAAGTAGAACGCGTCATGCTTACAATCAAAGAACCCAATGCTCTTGTACCATATTTTTCAACATGCTCTGAAACAACACGCAGGCATGATGTTACCGCTTCAGCTTCAGGCCCCAGTTTTGTGTTCGGATAAGAGAACGGACGAAGAGAAAGTAATTCTTTATTAATGAATTTACAACGTTCTTCTTCATTCAATGTGAGGAAGCGATCGCCATCCATAGACGCCGCATTCATTAACTGAGCAATCGCATTGTCATGGAATTTACTGTTCTGACGGATATCCAAATGTGCCAGGTGGAAACCAAACGTTTGTACCAAACGAGCCATTTCACGCACATCATTATACGCTATGGATTTTGCGCCCCACGCAATCAAAGCATCACGCAGAATTACCAGATCATCGATCAACTTAAGCGAATCGTTGTAGCTGTATGGTTTTTCATGTAAACTCAAACCATATCCTTTTTCTTCCTGCAAAGGAAGTTTCATCATTAATAATTCAATGTAAAAACGGAAAATCTCTCTGTTATTGGATTCGTTCTCCAACAAATGATGTTTGTTTGTTTCATCCAGCAACTCATTGATTCTTTTCTGCAGCGGCTTGGTTGTTTCCTTGAACAGGCAGGTAAAGCTTAAATTCTTTTCCAGCTTCTGTAATTGTCTGTGCATTAAAATAAATGCATTCAGACGAAACAGTTCAAGTGTTTCTCTGGTCACTTCGCTTGTTACCAGCGGGTGACCGTCGCGGTCACCGCCTACCCAGTTACCAAAAGAGATTTTAGGTAATTTTGTATAGGTTATTATCAGCTCCGGATCAAAGCCCATCTGCTCCCAGGCCATACCTAACCTGCGGTCAAGGATTGATACAACTTCCGGGAATACTGTTGTTAAGTAATGAAGTACGTTTGAACGTTCAGAACTTAAATCTGGTTTTTCAAGATAAATTTCACCGGTCCTCCAAAGACGGTCAAGCGTTAGTTTTATCTCTCTGCGGATTTCGTTCTTTTCAAGTTCAGTATAAGTAGAATCTTCCCAACGCAGAAACAGCAGATACAATTGTCTGTGGTGCTCCAATACGATGGTACGCTTAGCTTCAGTCGGGTGGGCTGTCAATACAGGCTCAATCCGCACATTACATAATTCTTCGGCAATTTGCTCCTGCGTTATTTTCTTTTGCTTGAGCATCTGCAGATTCTTACCCCATAAACCATTAACACTTGCAAGAGATTTTTCACTCTCATGCTTGCGACGCAATTTTACAGCTCCATTCTCTTCAGCCATGTTCAATAGCTGGAAAGCAATTGAATAGACCTGAATATGTTTTTCTGTAATCGAATCAGGGCTTACCTTTCCTTTTTTATTGATCCAGGGAATGTAACGCGCTAATTCTTCCTCTCCGTTCTCTACCAGTACCTCTTTGAAGCAATCTAAAAGAAATTCCAGGTTGTGGTACGTTTTACCTAATTTGTCTTGCGTCACTGTTAATGCACTCATCGGGTAGTAATATAAATTGCCAAGCATTAATGTAAAAAAATGGATTCATTTATGAATTTCCCTACAAGATAAAATATTTAAATTGAAAATCTTAAAATCGTTCAAAAAAAAATCGTTTAGTGGTGAATTTTTAACTTTAATCTTAGAATTAACATATATCAGTTCCTCTTTTCGTAATTCAGCTAGTGCTCTTTCAATAATAAAATGTAATTTGGGGACCATAATCTTCCCCTTTTAAAAAGAAAAATTTAAACGAATATTCCCTGCATGAAATCATTCTTATTCATAATCGGCTTTATCATACTCTCTCTCACTTCCTTTGCAAAAAAGCCTGGTCCGCCACCACTGGACAGCACAGGCAAAGATTATGGCTATTATTTTGACATCAAATTCACCAATCCAAAATCCTGGGATAGCACGTTATTTCTCGCCAAACGTTTTTTTGACAGCTGTTATTTTGAGAAATATAAGATTGTTGGAGTGGACTCCACCACGCATTCATTTAAGATTCGTGTAACTTCAAAATTAAAATCGCGGGGTATGTTAAAAAATACCCATAAGCCTGTGTATTCAAACTGTTACATGACATTCGATTATATCTTTTATTATTCTGAAACCGGTTTACGATGTAAAGTAAAACGCCTGGTGCATTACTATACCCTCAACAAAGAATCGGGATATATGGGAAATACCAATGGGAAAAAGACCATGCGCACAGAAACTGAAGCTATTGAAGTTCCAATGATCCAGACAGATTTAAAACTTGAAACAAAAAGAGTATTGCAGGAGGTAAATGAAGATATTACCAACAGTATCGCCCGCATACAGGCATATAAGTGGAACTATTATGTTAAACCAAAATCAAACGTGAAAAAAAGTATTGAGGATGATGATTATTAAAACCAGCTATATTTCCATTATCCTGTCCATTTTTTGTTTTGTTTCTGCATCTGCAAAATGGAACGAGTCGACATCTATCCCAGAATCTCTGGTAGGCAAATGGAATGTCGTGCAATTTCATTCAGTACGCAAAGATGCTTATCCTAAAAAACAGGGTGTAACGATCCAAATCGATGCAGACGGCATGACTACGGGCTTCGTTGGCTGCAATAGAATCCGTACCAGTTGTGTGGTTGATGATGACAGTATACACTTCGGAACTATTCTTTCCACAAGAAAGTTTTGCCAGAAAGAATATATGGATGTTGAGGATTACATGAAAGAAGTGCTCTCAAATTCCAACATGTTCATATTAAAGAACAATATGCTGACGTTGTTTTCCGGCAAAAAGAAACTTGTAACCTTTAGTAAAGAATAAGTGCTCATGTTTGTAAATCCCCGCGATCCGGATAATAAAGTTATTCATTCCAAAATCCTTGAATGGGTGTTGGCCTTTGAAGATATTCCCCGTGATGTACACGTTCAAACCCGTGAAATTACCTGTAATGACCCGGGGTGCAATCATACAGAGACCCATATTGATATTCTTGGCTCCAATAACTTCAAAAAAGTATTACTGATCCGTAAACCTCTCATTTATATCCGGAAATGGGATATTGTTTTTTAATTATTTAAATACTAATTTTTGAATTGGATTTCATTTCTTACCAATTTTCAGGTAAAGTAATCTATATACATTTTCTGGAAGAACTTTCTGGCGTTTGTTATTTAATTGCTAATCAAATAATTGCTTGTTTAGCCATGAAAAAATCAAAAAAAACCTCTTAAGTTCAGAATTGCCACATTTTTCAAATATATTTTTAAGAAAAAGTATTAGTATACGGATGTTTCAATAAAGAGTTCATATTTAATATAAAATTTTAAAACCCCTATAAATGAATACATTACACTCCTCCTGCATTAAGCCAACCCTTATATATCAAATCAATACTTAACCTTAATATACCCCTACAATGAAATTTACCACAAATTCTCGTAGCAATATTATGCGCGTAACAAATCCGTTTTCCCCGGTGAAAGCACTTCGGGAAAAATCTATCATGCTGCTATGTTTTGCAGCAGTACTATTTCAAACAGGTTGCGGCGAGCACCACCACAAAGTGGAACAAACAAAACTACTTGTTACAAGTCCATTAAAAAGAGATACCCTGACAACCAAAGAATATGTATGTCAGATACGTGCCATTCGTCACATTGAACTGAGAGCACTGGAAAAAGGATACCTTCAGGATTATTATGTTGATGAAGGAAAATCTGTAAAACAAGGTACATTAATGTTCCAGATTCTGCCGATCATGTACAAAGCAGATGTACAAAAAGCACAGGCAGAGATGAATTTTGCAGAAGTTGAATATATGACTACAAAAGCACTTGCAGACAGCAACGTGGTTTCAAAAAGCGAACTTTTGATGGCAAAGGCAAAACTTGACAAAGCAAAAGCTGAATTAGCATTGGCTCAGGTTCACCTTGGCTTCACAGAAATCAGAGCACCTTTTGACGGTATCATGGATAGATTGAATGTACGAAGAGGTAGTTTATTGAATGAAGGAGACTTGCTTTCATCTATTTCAGATATCAGCCAGATGTGGGTATACTTCAACGTTCCGGAAGCTGAATACCTGGATTACAAAACCAATCTTAAAAAAGATGATAAAATGAAAGTAAAGCTGAGAATGGCCAACAACAATATCTTCGGTTCCCAGGGTATTGTTGAAACAATCGAAGCAGATTTCAACAATGAAACAGGTAACATTGCATTCAGAGCAACATTCCCGAATCCGGATAAACTTTTAAGACACGGTGAAACGGGTAACGTAGTTGTAGAAGTACCGCTTAAAGGTGCTTTGCTTATCCCGCAAAAAGCGACATTCGAAGTTCTTAACGCACGTTATGTGTATGTAGTAGATAAAGACAATGTGATCAAATCAAGAGAAATCAAAGTCAGCTACGAATTACCAAATATATATGTGGTTACTGACGGTATTAAGGAAACAGATAAAATCCTTCTTGAAGGTCTGCGTCTTGTGAATGAGAATGACAAGATCACATACGACTTTAAAGATCCTAAAGAAGTTATCACACACTTGAACCTGCTTGCCGAATAACATAACTCATAACTCAGGTATAAAAAAGACATAACATGTTTCAACAGTTTATACGTAGACCAGCATTGGCGATTGTAATTTCGCTGGTGATTATGTTCATGGGTTTGCTGGCAATCAAAACCTTACCCAAATCTCAGTTCCCGGATATTGCGCCACCAATGATTGTGGTATATGCTTCATACCCGGGAGCCAGTTCAACCGTACTTACAAACTCTGTACTTATCCCGCTTGAACAGGCCATCAACGGTGTTCCGGGCATGAAGTACATGTTTACTACAGGTGCCAGTTCTGGTGAGGCCAACTTACAGATTGTATTCGATCTGGGAACCGACCCCAACCAGGCGCTGGTAAATATCCAGAACCGTATTGAGCAGATGAAGATGCGTCTTCCACCGCTTGTACAGCTGGAAGGTATCATTGTACAGCGTCTGATGCCAAACATGCTGATGTATGTCGATGTGTACGGTAAAGATACATCCAAGGTAGATATGAAGTATATCTTCAACTATACTTACATTAACATGCTCCCTGAATTACAGCGTGTGAAAGGTGTGGGTCTTGCCCGTATCCTTGGTAGCCGCCAGTACTCCATGCGTGTATGGTTAAATCCGGATCGTATGCGAGCCTATAATATTTCTTCGGAAGAAATCATGACTTCGCTGAGTGAGCAAAGTATCATCGGTTCTCCGGGAAGGATTGGTAGAGCAGATAGCAAAGCATCAGAAGCAATTGAGTATGTATTGACTTATCCAGGCCGATATGAATTTGAATCACAATACCAGGATGTAATCATCCGTGCCAATTCACAAGGTGAGGTATTACGTTTGAAAGATGTAGCAACCGTAGAATTAGGCAGCGAGTATTATGATATCTATTCAAACAAAGATGAATTCCCTTCTGCGGCGATCACTATTAACCAGGCTGCTGGTAGTAATGCAACAGAAGTAATTGAAGAACTGAAAGTAAAACTGGAAGAACTTAAAAAGACTTTCCCTCCCGGCATTGATTACGAGATTAACTATGACGTATCTACTTTCTTGGATGCATCAACAGAAGAAGTAATCCATACCCTGAGAGATGCCTTTATTCTGGTTTCGATTGTAGTATTCATTTTCCTTGGAGACTGGCGTTCAACGCTTATTCCGATCCTGGCCGTTCCGGTATCCTTGATTGGTGCGTTCTTCATGATGCAGGCATTCGGTCTGAACATCAACTTAATTACACTCTTTGCACTCGTACTTGCTATCGGTATTGTGGTCGATGATGCCATTGTTGTGGTGGAGGCCGTCCATGCGAAGATGGAAGAGAAGCACTGTTCTCCTTACATGGCTGTAAAAGAAGTATTAGGAGAAATCAGCGGCGCAATCATTGCCATCACCTTATTGATGACCTCTGTATTCGTTCCGGTAGCATTCATGACCGGTCCGGTAGGTATCTTCTTCAGACAGTTTGCCATTACCATGGCTTCATCTATTGTTATCTCAGGGGTTGTAGCCTTAACGCTTACTCCTGTATTGTGTGCCATGATCTTAAAAAATACACATGGCCAGCCAAGAAAGAAAACAATGATGAACCGCTTTATCGATTCATTCAACAGAGTGTTCGAAAAAGTTACCGGCAAATATGTTGGCATCTTACGTGTAATTGCCAACAGAAAAATGGTAACCGTAGGTTTATTGATCGCCTTCTCTGTTTTCACATTAGGCATTACAAGAATCCTTCCTTCAGGTTTCGTACCGTCTGAAGATCAGGGTATGATCTATGCCGTATTACAGACTCCTCCAGGTTCTACACTTGAAAGAACATATGAGGTCAGTAGACAGTTACAGGAAGCCTGTAAAAAAATTGAAGGTATACGATCTGTATCAGCTTTGGCCGGATATGAGATTTTAACACAGGGACGTGGATCCAACTCCGGTACCTTACTGATCAACTTAAAGCCATGGAATGACAGAGATCATACGGTTGTTGAGATCATTGAAGAGCTGGAAGAACTGACCAAGGAGATACCGGGAGCTAAAATAGAATTCTTCGGTCCGCCTGCGGTACCCGGTTATGGAGCGGCCGGTGGTATTGGTCTGCAGCTGCTGGATAAAAACACCACCATCAATTACGAGAGACTGGATGGTGTTACGAAGAAGTTCATGAAGGACCTTGAGAAGAGAAAAGAATTAACCGCATTATTTACATTCTACAGAACCGACTATCCGCAGTACGAGCTGGAGATTGATAACCAGCTGGCGATGCAGAAAGGTGTTTCCATCAAACGTGCCATGGACAACATCTCAATCATGATCGGTAGTACATACGATATCGGTTTCATTAAATTCGGTCGTTTCTTTAAAGTATTCGTTCAGGCTGATCCATCCTTCAGAAAATTACCTACAGACATTCTGAAGCTTTATGTAAAAAATGATAAAGGAGACCAAGTTCCTTATTCATCTTTCATGAAGATCAAGAAGACACAGGGTATTTATGAAATCAACCGATATAACATGTATACCACAGCTTCTATACGTTGTTCTCCTTCGCCCGGATACAGTAGTGGTGAAGCGATTGAAGCAATCAAGGAAGTAGCTGCCACTACCCTTCCTAAAGGTTATGACATTGACTGGTCAGGTCTTCAGAAAGATGAGGTTGCCCGTGGAAATGAAGCTGTATACATCTTCCTGATTGTATTGGTATTCGTGTACCTGGTACTTGCAGCACAATATGAAAGTTTCATTCTTCCGATGGTTGTAATCCTGTCTTTACCGGCAGGGGTATTCGGAGCCTTCCTGTTAATCAAAACAACTGGTATGGCAAACGATATCTACGGCCAGGTTGCCTTGGTTATGCTTGTTGGTTTGCTTGGTAAGAATGCCGTGTTGATCGTGGAATATGCCGTGATGAAGCACAATGAAGGAATGACCGTGCTGGAAGCTGCCATTGAAGGTGCCAAAGCCCGTTTCAGACCAATCTTGATGACTTCGTTCGCCTTCATTGCAGGTTTGATTCCATTGATCTTTGCCCATGGCCCGGGTGCTATCGGTAACAAGACAATCGGAGCTGCTTCTCTCGGAGGTATGTTATTCGGAACTATATTCGGGGTAATCATCGTCCCGGGATTGTACTACATCTTCGGCAGTATTGCTGAAGGCCGCAAAATGATTAAAGATGAAGATTTTGATCCATTAAGTGAAGATAAGAACCACCATGTTTAAAAAAACCACATATCAAAGCCTTATAGCAGCCTCTCTGGCGCTAATGGTTTGGGCATGTGCCCCTTCTGTTACACAAAAGACTGCCAACAAAAATGTACCTGCGAACTTCGGTTCGCAGGATACTGCAAACGCCAAAATTCAAAATACCAAGGACACAGTAAATACTGCAGAGGTTGACTGGAAAAAGTATTTTACAGATCCGAATCTGATTGGCTTGATTGATACTGCCCTGCAGAACAACCAGGAGCTGAACATCATGCTGTATGAAATCAACATCGCACAGGCTGAAGTAAGAGCCCGTAAAGGACGGATCTTCCCTACAGTTGATATTGGTGTTGGAGCAGGTGTGGAAAAAGTCGGAAGACATACCCGTTATGGTGCGATCGATAATACGCCGGGTGTTGAGATTGAACCAGGTAAATCCATTCCCGAGGTGTTGCCTGATTATATGATTGGTGCAAACCTATCCTGGGAAGTAGATATCTGGAAAAAGTTACGCAATGCCAAACGTGCTGCTGTGCACAGATACCTGGCTTCTGTTGAAGGAAGAAATTTCATGATAACCAATCTCGTTTCTGAAATAGCAAGCACCTATTATGAATTAATGGCGCTGGATAATCAACTTGATATCTTAAAAAAGAACATTGCCATCCAGAACGACGCCCTTAAAACCGTACGTATGGAAAAGCAATCTGCCAGAGTTTCTGAGTTGGCTGTACGCCGATTTGAAGCACAGGTATATTATACACAAAGCCTTCAGTTCAGCATCCAGCAGAAGATCGTTGAAACAGAGAACAGACTGAACTTCCTGGTGGGTAGGTATCCAACACCGATCACAAGAAATTCAGCATCATTCATCAACATCATTCCGGATACGATACATGCTGGTGTTCCTTCGCAATTATTACAAAACCGTTATGATATTAAAAAAGCTGAAGAACAACTGGAAGCTGCAAAACTTGATGTTAAGGTTGCTAAAGCAAACTTCTACCCTGTATTGCGCATTACAGGCGGCATTGGTTATGAAGCCTTCAATCCGAAGCTTATCATCAGCAGTCCGGAATCCATGCTCTTTTCTTTAGGCGGAACATTAGTAGCACCATTGATCAACAGAGCAGAAATTAAAGCAATGTATCTGGGTGCGAACGCAAAACAGGTACAGGCAGCATATAATTATGAACGTACATTGTTAAATGCTTATATCGAAGTAGCAAACCAATTGGCTAAAATCAACAACCTGGGTAAAAGCTACGAACTACAGGCATTACAAGTACAGGCACTGAATGAATCTGTTACCATTTCAACAGGCTTGTTTGCTTCTGCAAGAGCTGATTATATGGAAGTATTATTAACGCAGCGTGATGCGTTGGAATCAAAAATGGAACTTATTGAAACTAAAAAAAATCAGATCAATGCAATGGTATACTTCTACCGTTCATTAGGTGGTGGCTGGAAAAAATAAGCACTACATAGTCATTTAAGATAAAGCTGGAAGTTTTTGTTTTCGTTTGGTTGTTTTAGGGGTACTAAACGGATTCAAGGCTTCCAGTGATTTTTTATAAGCAGCACATACTGCGCTTGTCAAGCCTTCCTTCATAACCTCATTTATAAAAATAATAGCTCTGACTATCAAGCATATTATTTTATACAACCAGCAATAATGAACTTTTTAAGAAGTTCAATTGTAACAAGTTAACATATTTCAAAGAACTTCTGACGTGTTGTTATACAAACATGTTTTTTATACCTTGTCTTTCCATATTATCTTTTAGCATTTCATGAAAAGAATACTGATCCTTTTCCTTGCGGTACTGTTTCGTTGCAGCTATCTGCAGGCACAATCAACAGCCGTATCTTCTGCAGATATTCTCCAAAAGCTTCATAAATTAAATACCGTTGGATCGGTATTGTATATTGCAGCACACCCCGACGATGAAAATACACGTCTCCTTCCTTATCTTACTTACGAACGCAAGCTACGAACCGGTTACCTGTCGCTAACACGAGGCGACGGCGGACAAAATCTGATCGGTAAGGAGCAGGGCGAACCGCTGGGTCTCATCCGTACAGAAGAGCTGCTCGCAGCAAGACATATCGACGGGGCAGAACAATTCTTCACCCGTGCAAATGATTTCGGGTTTTCAAAAAATCCTGACGAGACTTTTGGCTTCTGGAACAAAGACAGTATACTCGCAGATGTTGTATGGGTAATCCGTAATTTTAAACCTGATGTGATCATCACCCGCTTCCCTACAACCGGTGAAGGCGGCCACGGGCACCACACAGCTTCTGCCATACTTGCCATTGAAGCATTCACTGCAGCAGCAGATCCTAAACGTTTTCCCGAGCAATTAAAATATACAGAAGTATGGCAGGCCAAACGCATCTTCTGGAATACCTTCAGCTTTGGTACAATCAACACCACATCCGAGAGCCAGATAAAAATTGACATCGGGGGTTATAACCCGTTATTAGGAAAATCATACGGAGAGCTTGCTTCCGAAAACAGGTCCATGCACAAAAGCCAGGGCTTCGGCACAGCGAAGACCCGCGGCCAAACAATCGAATACTTTAAGCAACTGGGTGGCGATTCCGTTTCAAAAGATATTTTTGAAAACATCAATATCAGCTGGAACCGCTTCCCTGCGGCAGCGAAGCTTTCAAAATCACTCGACAAGATCATTGCCAAATACAATGCTCAGCAGCCTCAGTTAATCGTGACGGATCTGGTGGCCTTTTACAAACAACTGCAAGCATTGAATGAAACAGACGCGACCTTACGTTCCTGGAAAAAATATGCACTGAAAGAAACTGAAGAGCTGCTGCTTGCATCTTCGGGTTTGTGGATGGAAGCCTATGCTGCAGATTACATAGCAATCCCCGGCAATGATATTGCTACTACCGTACAGATCATTAACAGGAATAAAAACCTGGTAACTGTAAATGCAATCCGTTATATTAATCAGGATACTGCATGTACGCTGACGTTAAAACCAAATGAACTGTATACATTGAAACATGCGGACAAATTGCCTAAAGAATTTTCGTATTCAAATCCATATTGGCTTAATCAAAAACATAGCCCGGGATTGTATACCGTTTCAAATCCGCTGCTAATAGGTAAACCGAAGAATGATCCTGCGGCAACTGTTGTATTTACAGTAACCATAGAGGGTTTACAATTATCCGTTACACGTCCGGTTGTGTATAGATATACTGACCCGGTTAAAGGAGAAATTTACCGTCCGCTCGAAATCCTTCCGGCAGCTATGATAAATATTGCCGAGCGTGTATATGTATTCAATGATACGCTTCCTAAAAATATTTCCTTTGTTGTAAAAGCCAATATGGCCAACGTCAGCGGAACGCTTGACTGGCAGCTGCCGGAAGACTGGAGAGCAACCTCTGCAAACAATTCCTTCAAACTAAATGCAAAAGGCGATGAAGCACTTATTACAATTTCCATTCAGCCTTCGGCGAGCAGTCTGAGCGGAAAAATTTCTGCGTTCATAAACGTAAACGGAGAACGTTTTAGCAAAGGAATTACCCGTATTGAATACGACCACATTCCATATCAATTCATTTTAACAGATGCAGAAGCTACTATCGTGCATATGGATCTACGTACAGCGGGAAAAAATATAGGCTATATCCCCGGTGCGGGCGACGATGTAGTGGCATGCCTGAAACAAGTCGGTTATAACGTCACGATCTTAACGGATGATTTATTAGACAAAGGTGATTTGAAACAATACAATGCTATTGTAACAGGTATCCGTGCATATAATACAAACGACCGCTTACAGATATATTATAAAACGTTGATGCAGTATGTGGAACAAGGCGGCAATCTCGTTGTGCAATACAACACGAACAACCGTATCGGTCCGTTGCTGGCAAAGATCGGCCCCTATCCGTTTACGATCTCCAGAGACCGCGTAACAGATGAGCAGGCAGAAGTGCGTATCCTGCAACCGGCGCACGTTGTATTTCAATATCCGAATAAGATCAATTCAACCGATTTCAACGGATGGATTCAGGAACGTGGAATTTATTTTGCAACGGAAGCAGATACACATTATCAATCTATGTTATCCTTGAATGACCCCAATGAAAAACCGCACGAAGGCAGTTTAATCGTGACACCATATGGAAAAGGGAACTTTGTTTATACTGGCCTGGTATTCTTCCGCGAGCTGCCGGCCGGCGTTCCCGGCGCATACCGCTTGTTTATAAACTTATTAAGCATTCCGGAAAATAAATAATATGCCTGAACAGGAAGATAAACCACCTTTTCTGAATACATGGAATAATGTATATGTATTTATCATTGGCTTTCTGGTAGTCACCATAGGCCTGTTCTATATTTTTACGAATTATTTCAAATGAGTATTATAGATTGGTATGTACTGGCAATAACGATCCTGAGCATTGTTGCTTACGGATTATGGAAAAGCAGAGGAGCCCGCAATATTGAAGGCTACCTGCTGGCAGACCATGAATTGCCGTGGTATCAGGTAGGTTTGTCTGTGATGGCTACACAGGCAAGTGCCATCACATTCATTGCTTTGCCGGGTAAGGCTTATAGTGACGGCATGGGCTTTGTACAGTTGTATTTTGGTTTACCCATTGCAACCGTTATTTTATGCAAAACATTTATCCCGATCTTCCGATCGCTGAATGTATATACGGCCTACGAATATTTAGAAAATCGTTTCGACAGTAAAACAAGATCACTCACCGCCTTTCTTTTTTTATTACAACGCGGCTTGTCTACAGGTATTACGATTTATGCACCAGCAATTATTCTGTCAGCCATTCTTGGCATACACATTACCTATACAACGTTATTTACAGGCAGCATTGTAATCAGTTATATTGTTTACGGTGGCACAAAAGCCGTAGCGTATACACAGATGTTCCAGATGGTCATTATTTTTTCAGGTCTGCTTATTGCAGCTTTTATGGTTGTACATCTGTTGCCTGAGCAGATTGGTTTTATCGATTCATTGCAGATTGCCGGGAAGATGAATAAACTGGGTGCAATCACAACAGATTTTGATCTGAAGGATGAATACAACATCTGGTCAGGTATCATTGGAGGTTTCTTTCTACAGCTGTCCTACCTCGGCACCGATCAATCACAGGTTGGCCGCTACCTGACCGGAAAGTCTGTTAAAGAAAGCAGACTTGGGTTGGTCATGAACAGCTTGATCAAGATACCCATGCAGTTTGCGATTCTGCTGATCGGCATCCTGGTATTTGTGTTTTATCAATTCAATACGCCCCCGCTATTCTTCAATCAAACAGAAGTAAACAGAATTGAACAAAGCCGTTACGGAAAAGATTACCAGCAGCTGGAAAGTGAACATGTACAAACATATGAATACAAAAAACAGCATGCTGCTGCACTGATCACAGCTATTGATCATGACAATAAACAAGCAATCGCGGAAGCCCGACAACAATTACAAGCCGATGACTCTCTGGCTAAAGTTATAAAATCCAAAGCCAAAGATTTAATGTTAAAAAATAATAAGCAGGCAGACGACAACGATACCAATTATGTGTTTCTGAGTTTTGTTACGAAGTACCTGCCAGTAGGTTTAGTTGGTCTTCTTATTGCAATCATCCTGCTGGCATCCATGGGTTCAACGGCCAGCGGCATCAACTCATTGGCGTCAACCAGTGTAATCGATTTTTACAAGCGTTTTATCAACACAACAGGCAACGAACAAACCTACCTGAATGCATCACGGTGGGCAACTGCAGCCTGGGGTATATTTTGTGTAGTAGTCGCATTGTATGCCGGCAAAGTTGGTAATCTTATTGAAGCTGTAAATGAGCTGGGCTCTTTATTCTACGGCAACATCTTAGGAATATTCTTAGTAGCGTTTTATTTAAAACGGATTAAAGGAAGTGCTGTATTTTATGCTGCCATTATTACAGAAATAATTATCATCGCGATCTGGATGGAAGATATCATGGCCTACCTGTGGCTAAATGCGCTCGGGTGTGCATTGCTTGTGATCATTGCCTTGGCCATACAAATTATAACAGACCGAAAAACAGGCACCATCTGACAAATCGATATAGGAAGCACAACATTTCATTCTATTGAATTTCATATCCGCATGATTTGCCATAATAATAGATACATATTGAAACATCACATCTTTACATATCAATAATCCTATTTTTTATTTAGAACAATTTCAAATTCTTATGATTTGCTAAAAGCAAAACTAAAAAACTTATTTTTGAAAAATTCGAGATTTACTAAACCCTTCTTTTTATTCCATGAAAAAAACTTTTAGAATTATTGTGTATGTACTTGCTGCAATAGTTGTTTTGATTGCAGGTTTATTGACGTTTGTAAAAACAGCCTTACCCAATGTAGGACCTGTACCGAAGCTTACCATCAAAGCAACACCTGAAATGGTGCAGCGCGGAAAATATCTTGCTAATTCGGTAAACGTGTGTATGGATTGCCACTCAACACGTGACTGGTCACGCTTTGCAGGTCCGGCAGATCCGGCGACCTGGGGCAAAGGCGGAGAAGCATTCACACAGATCTATGGCTTCCCGGGAGCGTATTATTCACGCAACATTACACCTGCTGGTATTGGTAACTGGACAGATGGTGAAATCTACAGAGCTATTACTTCCGGTGTGAGTAAAGATGGTTCAGCTCTGTTTCCGGTAATGCCTCACCCGAATTATGGTAAAATGGCAACCGAAGATGTATATGCTATCATCGCTTATTTAAGAACGCTGAAACCCATTGAAAACAACATACCTCCATCTGTTTCTGACTTTCCGATGAATTTCATTATCAATACCATTCCGAAACCTGCCGCACCGCAAGCAATTCCTGATAAAAAAGACAAAGTTGAATATGGCAGATATTTATTGAATGCTGCTGCCTGCGGTGAGTGCCATACCAAACAGGAAAAAGGACAAAAGATTGCAGGAATGGATTTTGCCGGTGGCTTTGAGTTTCCGATCAATACGGGTATTGTACGTTCTTCAAACATCACATCCGATAAAGAAACCGGCATTGGTGACTGGAGCGAAGAAGCTTTTGTAAACCGCTTTAAAATGTATGCAGACAGCAGTTATGCACCGCACAAAATTGAATCAAATGGATTCAATACTACGATGCCCTGGTTAATGTATGCACAAATAACACATGAAGATTTAACAGCTATTTATGCATATCTGCAAACAACTACGCCGGTAAAAAATACAGTAGAGAAATTTACTCCGAAGAAATAAGTATACATCTTATTTAACAAAAAAGTCATCACGCGAAAGCGTAATGACTTTTTTTATCTTCTGTATCGAAGAGTATTATTTATTTCTTCTTTGCATCCGCAATCAATTGATTCGCCATTTTAACATAGTCATCATTTTTTGCTTCTGTTGCTAAAGCAACTGTCTTTTCAGCTGTCGCAATCGCAGCTTTACTGTCTTTTAATTTCAACTCAATACGGGCCTTCAACATAGTTACCCAGAATGCTTTTGGATTCTGTTCTACTGCTTTGTTCACCCAGATCAATGCCTGGTTCAAATCTTTATCATTTTCATAATAATAATTTGCTGCCTGGAAATATGGACGTGTATCTGCTGCCAGAGAAGTCTCAATGTTCTTCATTACTTTAGCATCGATCTCTGTTGTGATCTGCACCTGCACACGTGTTTTATCCCAAAGCAATTCCAATGCGGTAGATGTTGCTGTTACATTCGCAAAGTTCATCGTGAATGTTTCCGTCTTATCTGCTGTTGCAGCAGGCTTAACCGTAACATGTGCTACTTCGTTTTCAGCTTTGTAACCGGATACATTTCCACCTAAAGTTAAATCACTGTATAACATAACCTCCCAGCTGTCTTTGTTTGGGATCGTATAAATAGCATATGTACCGGCTTTCACATCTTTACCTTCAACTTTTACATCGTCTGAAAAAGTAATTTTTGTTGCGGCATTTGCACCTGTTCTCCATACTTTACCATAAGGAACAAGATCACCGAATATTACACGGTCTTTAACGGACGGACGTGAATATTCAAGCGTTATTTCACCCAGGCCGAAAGCCTGTTTTATTGTCTGAGACGGACTTGGTGCCGGAGTTTTTAATGTTGATTGCGCCTGTGAAACAAGCGTTGTCATTGTTAATGCGATTGCACTGGCAATCAAAGAAATCTTATTCATGGTTGTGTTTTTTGGTTTGCGTAATAAAATTCAAATTATACTTTTCAAGTGTGAAACAAAAACATTTTCTGCATTAGTTTTTCAAAAAAAGTTGAACAAAAGTTAAATAAAAAACGTTCTGAAACACTTTTATATTTTTTATATGCATGTATTTTAGGGCAATAGAGAAGGGTTTATAATTATTTTATTCATTCTGTAATTCAAATGCTTCAGCAATCAGTTCGAATGAACGTTTCCTGTCTCCGGCATTTCCGGCCATCGTAGAAATAATGATTTCATCTACATGAAATGTTTCTCCCAGCATTTGTAATTGTTCTTTCACAATTTCCTTTGTCCCCGAAATAATACGACCGCTGTTATATTTAATACGCTGCAGCTCTTCTGATGTGAAGACATATTTTTGAATCTGTTCGTAATCTGCAAAGTCATGAAAATTGCCTGCTTCAAACTGCAGGAAAATATAATCCATGAACTTGCGCATCTCTTTTGCTTTTTCTTCTGTATCTGCGCAAAGCACGAAAATAGCCATCATGGCATGTGGCTGCGGGAATGATTCAGAAGGTTTAAAGTTTTCTTTATAAGTATCAATCACTGCCGGCGTAACAAAACCGTTAATGAATTTTGCAACTACCAGTCCCAGTCCAAACCTGGAAGCGATTACACTGCTGCCTCCGCTGGAACTTAAGATCCATTGTTGCGGAATCGTGTCGCATTGAGGTATTGCAAGAATCCTTCTGTTATCTCGGGTATAGGCTGTATCTGAAAAGAAATTCTGTAAATGATCAAGCTGTCTTAAATAACTTTCTTCTGCGAAATCATTGGAAGGATTAAGCAATGATGAAGTAACACGGTCTGTACCCGGAGCCCTTCCTATTCCTAAGTCTATACGACCGGGGAATAAGGTTTCCAGCATCCTGAAATTTTCAGCCACTTTTAATGCGCTGTGATTCGGCAGCATAATGCCTCCGGAACCAATCCGGATGGATTCGGTTGCATCTGCAAGCTTTACCATTAACAACTCTGGAGCAGAACCCGCAATAAATGTAGAGTTGTGATGTTCAGATACCCAAAATCTTGTGTAACCTAATCGTTCAGCGAGCTTCACTGTTTCAACAGTTTCTGCAATAGCTTCTTTTGGTGTTTTATTTTTTTGAACAACAGATTGATCTAAAATACTGATCTTAATTCTTTTCATGAATTTCTAAAAACATATAAAACCATTAAGGTTATATTGTTTAAGAAAGTTCCATTAATCCGGTTACAATTCAATAAAACGTATTGCCAACCTGTGCCTTGACACATTCAATTACCTGATTCGTCCTGGTTGTTGAAAAAAAATATGTTGGTATCAAACTATTGCAGTATCCAATATTATCTTATACCAAGAATCTTTTAGGTAAAAGACAGAAACGGTTAAAATCCCTTTATTTCCTAACCTGCCCCAAAACGATTAAAATTCCTCCATCACCTGTATTTAAAGGGCCTGCAAAACGAATACGAAAGGTTTTCATCCAACTTTATAGTCTATTCTTACATAATCAAACCTAACTCATGAATTAACGATAATTTAATACTGAAATTCATTTAGTAAGATTTTCCCCATGATCGAGCATTCAGAATACAATGAGGCTGACCGCCTAAATGCATTACAGGAATATTTAATAGAAAACAATGAGGGCCAGGAAAAATTCAAGGACCTGACCCAGATTGCCGCCGCGGTATGTCAGACAAGACATGCGTTTGTTACCTTGCTGGATAAAGACCGCCTGGTGTTCCTGTCTTCTTTTGGAAACAGCTTAACAGGAATCGATCGCAGATTTTCATTTGGAAATAAAACCATACAATCAACAGCGATTCATGAAGTGACAGACGCCTTGCAGGACGAAGTCTTCAAGAATAATCCATATGTATGCGGAGAACCATTCATCCGTTATTATTGTGGAGCACCATTGATTGATGAGAACGGATACAGATTGGGCACACTCTGTGTTGTAGATATGGAACCTCGCTCACTGAATGACAACCAAAAAGCATCTCTTGTACTGCTGGCCAAACAAGTAATGAATGATTTCCGGATCAACCGCAGGGAAAAAGAACTGGAACGCAAACAAATTGCGCTGGAAGAAATTATCCGTGAACGTACTGCCAGTTTAATTGATACCAACCATTGGCTAAGCAAGATCATCGACCTTGTTCCCCACCCGATTTTCATAAAAGACAACACCGGTAAATATGTGCTTGCCAACATTGCCCAGGCTAAACTCTTTGGCAGAAAGGCAGAAGAATTAATCGGAAAAACAGATATTGATTTTGTTCATAATGAAGAGGAATACACCATCATTAAAAAAAGTGATGATGAAGCCGTATCTACGAGACAGACTGTGATACTGCCTGAACAGCTGATCACGCTGGGTGATGTTAAATATTATCTGTATACTTCGAAAGTACCGCTGATCAGTCCGGTAGATGGAGAACTCCGTATTTTAGGAGTATCCATTGATTTAACGGAAGTGCGCGCCTTGCAGCTGGAGCACAACCAAAGCATGGAAGCTTATCGGAAGCTTGTCGAAATTTCTCCTGATGCCATTTATATACAAAGCAACGAAGGCCATATTCTGTTTGCCAATCCATCAGGTATTAAACTGCTGGGAGCAGAAAGCCTGAAAGAACTGCTGGGCAAATCTGTCATGTCATTCATACATCCCGATTCTATCCAGGAAGTACACGCACGCATAGGAAATTCAGAAGAACTAAACGGAAAAATTTCAGAACAAAAAGCCATTACATTAACCGGCGAAGTACTGGATATTGAAGTAGTGTCTGTTGCATTCATATACAATGGCAATCCTGCAGAACAAGTGATTGTTCGCAACGTCTCTGAAAAGATTCAGGCCCGACAGGCATTGTATCAAAGCAGAGAACAGTTCAGAACATTAACAGACAATTCGGCCGACATCATTGCCCGTATTACTAAGGATTCAAGATTTGTATATATCAATAAAGCAATCTCAACGATTACAGGTAAATCGTTAGATTATTATTCCGGCAAGACTCCTGAAGAGGCGGGCTTAACACTCGATCTGTGTAAAGGCATCAGGCTCATTATCCATAAAACAATCAGCAGCCGCCAAACAACTTCTTACTATTTTGAAAATCTTCACATCAAAGAGGCATTCCGCTATGCGCATGTGATTGGTGTGCCGGAGTTTGACAGCAACGGTGAAATTATTTCTGTTTTATGCACGGTACAGGATGTAACTCAGCTTAAACAAAATGAACAGCAGCTGATCCAGACAGGAAAAGACCTGGACCGTTTTGTGTATAGCGCCTCCCATGAACTGCGCGCCCCATTGAAATCCATTCTTGGCCTGACCCGCTTAATCGCACAGGATATCCAGGAAAATAATTTTGAAGACATGATGGAATACATCTCACGGATCGAACGTTCTGTAAGGCGTTTAGACGATACTGTAAAAGATGTTATTGAATATTCACGTAATAATAGATTAAGCATAGAACGCAAACCGGTATCGTTTCATGAAATTGTTTATCAGGTCACCGAAAATTTAAGCTCACTTGCCAATTTCTCCAGAATAGATATTGTAACAAAGATCAGTGAAAGCACTTCGTTTTATTCTGACAGCCGTCGAATACAGATTGTCTTGAATAATATTATTTCGAATTCAATCAAATATTCTGATTTATCAAAAAGCAATAGTTTCATTCATATAGAAATACAAAGTACAGCTGCGGAATGTCTGCTGTTAATCCGGGATAATGGAATCGGCATTGAAAAACAATATCTGGCTAATATCTACGACATGTTCTTCCGTGCAACAACGGTGAATGAAGGTGACGGACTAGGTTTATACATTGTGAAAGAAACATTGCAAAAGCTTCAGGGTAGCATTGAAGTAGATTCAGAAATTGGCGTTGGCACCAACTTTACGATCCGCCTGGCCAATCTTCAGATGTAATCATTATGATGCTTTGAAAGCATCACGCAATAACTATTTATGAAATATTTCTTCAGATATTTCATATAAACTTTTTATAAATCCACATTATATTTTAGAACCGGCATATTCCATTAGTCGGTACTTTTCCTTATCTTCTATAAGAGATATACTTTTATTCAACCAGCTTAATTAATTACTAATTTATGAAGATTAATCGCAGTTCAGGAGTTATCCTGCATATTTCATCTTTATACAATACGTTCGGTATCGGTGATTTCGGGCCATCAGCGTACCGGTTTGCAGATTATCTTGCCAGCGCCGGCATACAATACTGGCAAACCTTGCCATTAAATTATACGGATGGCGGCAGAGGCTTTTCTCCTTACAGCTGCTTATCAGCCTTTTCCGGAAACCCTTTATTTATCAGTCCGGAATTGCTATTGAGAGATGGATTGCTGCTGCAGGAAGATTTGTTGGACCATACGTTTGAAGAAAATATTGTGGAGTTTGACAAAGTGTATGCTTATAAAATGAACCTGATCACAAAAGCATTTG
>NZ_JBQCDF010000168.1:0-2414 GCF_051961495.1 Cytophaga sp.
TGTTATACAGTTCTTCAAATTTCAGATGCAGCTCAAAAAACTTATCTCCGGAGATGTTCCAGTGAAAGCCACGGGTGTTCATGTAGAAAACAGAATAATTGGCTAATAACCCGTTCAGTTTCTCTGCTAATTCTTTGGTTAATTTTTCATCTAACCCGATTGAATTTAACTTGCCCATAAATGTATCAGATGTTTGTTCTTTTTTCAAATATTATACTTACCCTCTATAATTCCAAACAATCTGAACCGAATTTAAAAATGAGATTGACCATTACATGGGTATATAAAAAATACAATTTTAAAAGTTAAAAAATAAAGGGGATGTTTCTGACATCCCCTTTAAAATAATCGCATATCTCTATCAGATGCTTACGTTATTATCACGTAATGCATCGTTCAATGAAGTTTTAAGATCTGTGCTTGGCTTTCTTTTTCCAATGATCAGTGCGCAAGGTACCTGGTATGTACCTGAAGCAAACTCTTTCGGTATGGTACCCGGGATTACGACTGAACGTTCCGGAACAAAACCTTTATATTCAACTGGCTCAGGGCCTGTAACATCAATAATTTTAGAACTTGCTGTTAACACCACATTGGCACCCAATACCGCTTCTTTACCCACACGTACTCCTTCAACCACGATACATCTAGAGCCTAAAAATGCCCCATCACCAATAATTACAGGAGCAGCCTGTACAGGTTCAAGCACACCGCCAATACCTACACCACCGCTCAGGTGAACGTCTTTACCAATTTGTGCGCAGCTTCCTACTGTTGCCCAGGTATCAACCATCGTTCCCGAATCTACATATGCGCCAATATTAACATAAGAAGGCATCAGGATTGTCCCCTTTGCAAGATATGCTCCATAACGCGCAACCGCATGCGGAACCACCCGAACACCTAATGCTTCATAACCAGTTTTTAATGCCATTTTGTCGTAAAACTCCATCGGTCCACATTCAATCGTTTCCATTTTGCGGATCGGGAAATACATGATTACAGCCTTCTTTACCCAGTCGTTTAATGTCCAGCTACCGTCTTCATTTGGCTGAGCAACTCTCAAACGCCCCTTGTCCAATTCTTCGATTACTGCATTAATGGTATTCTGTACTTCCGGGTTTGCAAGTAATGAACGATCTTCCCACGCTTTTTCAATTAATTCTTTCATCTTGATATTTAATACTATAATTTTTTTACTATTTTTAGGAGCATGATCAAACACAAAATACTCCTAGGATCAGTCCTAAAGCCTACTAACGACGCCCGAATGTACGAAAAAATCGGGAAAAGTCTGAGTGTTTTGCCAAATACAGAAATCCACATTGCAGGGTATAAAAGCTCTCAGATCAATACTGCCAACCAATTCTTTTATCCTATTTTTGAGTCCCGAAGAATGTCTGTTTTACGTCTTTTTGCTCCTTTGAATTTTCTCAGAATAGCACTTAAAGTAAAACCTGATACAATTATAGTTTCTACTCATGAATTACTGCTAGTTACATATTTATACAGAATATTATTTGGCTGTAAAATTATATACGATGTACAAGAAAATTACTTTTACAACCTGCTCTATACAGATACGTTTCCACCTTTGATAAAGAACATTTTAGCTCATTGGGTGCGCTTCAAGGAAAAGTTTGTACAGAAGAAGATTGATGGTTATCTCCTGGCTGAAAGAACTTACCAAAGAGAGCTGGCCGACCGCATCCATCCGCAGATACTTGTGCTCGAAAATAAATACCAGGGAAGCATTCCGCAGGAATCAAAAATTGTAAGAATCACAGAAGGGCAAAAAATCAAACTCTTATATTCAGGAACCATTGCAACTTCGTATGGCGTGTTTGAAGCAATTGACCTGATCATCCGGTTATATCTTTTTGATTACAGATTTGAACTCACCATCATCGGCTTTTCCCCAAATTGCCGCGAGCTTACCAAAGTCAAAAACCGCATCGCCCCCTACCCGTTTATCAAACTGATTGGTGGTGACAAACCGGTAGATCATGCTGAAATTTTGTCAGCCATTCATACTCACCACATCGGTCTGCTCCCTTACCGCTTTAATGAAAGCACTACCCTGCGGGTACCAACAAAACTGTTCGAATACCTGCTTAACCATCTGCCCGTGATTTGTTCCCCCAATCTGATCTGGGGAGAATATATTCAGAAATTCAATGCCGGTATTATTATCCCTTTTTCAGATTTACCCAAAGCAGGCGATATTAAGAACGCTATTCTGAACACTGATTTTTATACCCAGGGTAATCCGGAAGAACTGATCTGGGAAGAAAGTAAATTACTAAATTGGTATAAAGAACATTTCCTTCAAGCAGCAGAGCAAATTGCTTAATTACTCATCGGTTTCAGGATCATTTTTTAGTTAACTATCCCCCTTCTCGTCTTCAATCTTC
>NZ_JBQCDF010000169.1:0-8295 GCF_051961495.1 Cytophaga sp.
TGGTTTAAAAACCGGCAGTACCTTATTCATGAAAAGTGATTCTTTATTTTTTAAAAAGAAGTATATGTTTGCGGCTGAAGCGTTCTTTGTCCGTTATGGTGCAATTGCCCTGATCATGGCCAGATTCCTGCCAATTATCCGCACGTTTGCTCCTATTTTCGCTGGTATTATCCGTTATCCATTCGGAAAATTTGTCTTGTACAATCTAATTGGCGGCACGTTATGGGTTGTTACTCTGGTCTATGGAGGATATTTATTAGGCCGCATATTCCCTTCTTCAAAGGATTACCTTGAACAAATCATCATAGGCATAGTTATTATAACCTGGATACCCGTTGTTGTAACATATATTAAAGAGCGGAAAAGGGCAAAAGAGAATCCGGTAAATAATTCACAATCTTAACATTATACACAATCTGTGATTTATTTCTTAATAAAGCATGGAAGGAAGGAAATATTAGAGTATAATTGTAATTGATTGAATAGTCAAGGTATTATTATTTATGAACAATGAAGCTTCATTTTGGATAATTTTTAATGTATGTATCTTAACACTACTTATATTAGACTTATTCGTATTTAATAAAGGAAATAAGGTTGTAACCACTAAATCTGCGTTAAAGTGGAGCGCTTTTTGGGTCGGGCTGGCATTGGCATTTAACGTTTTTGTATATTTTTGGAAAGGCCAGGAAGCCGCTGAACTATTTTTCACAGGCTATATCATTGAAGAGTCCTTAAGCGTTGACAACCTTTTTGTGTTTATGCTTATTTTCAGCTATTTCCGCGTTCCTGCGGAATATCAACGCAAAGTTCTGTTCTGGGGAATCATTGGAGCATTAGTATTAAGAGGCTTATTCATTATTGTCGGTATTGAACTCATTGAACACTTTGATTGGCTGCTTTACATTTTAGGAGTATTCCTGATCTATACAGGTGTAAAAATGCTCTTTTCAAGTGATGATGATGAGATTGATCCGGAAAATAACATCATCCTTAAATTAACAAACAAACTGATCCGTGTTACCAAAAACTACGAGGGTGACAAATTCTTTGTCCGTAAGGAAGGTATTCTTTATGCAACGCCATTGTTTATTGTTGTATTAATTGTTGAAAGTACCGACGTGGTTTTTGCCGTGGATTCAATTCCGACTATCTTAGGAATTACAACAGATACATTTATTGTATATACATCAAATGTATTTGCTTTACTTGGTTTGAGATCCTTGTATTTCGCACTATCAAGTGTTATTAAGCTGTTCCATTATATCAACTATGGTTTAGCGGTAATTCTATCGTTTGTAGGATTTAAATTATTGATTCATGCCTGGTATCCTATTCCACACAAATTTGCTTTAAGCTTTGTGGTATTGGCGTTGGGCTTGTCGATCCTGGCATCCTGGTTGTTTCCTAAGACAGAAAACGAAGAGCTGGACTTTTAAATCATATACATTATAATAAAAAAGGCTCATCAATCAGATGAGCCTTTTTTATTATTAATCATTTTTTCATTGCTGGTATATCTGTTGCAATACTTTCTCCAATATCTTCTGAACACTCCATGTTTTTGCATCATGTTTATTCACCAGTAGAGATACAGCATATTGTGTTCCTGAAAGACTTTGTACATAGCCGCTATAGCAAACCGTACCGCTCATGGTACCGCTCTTAACACGGACCTTTCCGCCTGTTTCTTTACAGATATGAGACACTGTACCATCTTTACCTGCAACCGGAATACAAGACATAAGATTGAGGTTAGAAGATTGCTTACTTAATAGCAGTGTCAGTTGATTAGGTGAAATTGAGTTAAACGGAGACATACCTGATCCGTCTTTAAGAATCAAACCGGTAGTATCAATCCCCTGGCGCGATAAGTATTTTTTAACTTCGCTTGTACCAGCAGCAACAGAACCTATTCCGCGCATTTTAAAACCTATTTCCTTCAACATACATTCCGCATAAAGATTATTGCTGACAAGGTTTGTATAGATTGCTATTTCCTTAAGCGTTGGGGATTGATACTCGATTAAGGTATTCCATTGACTAGTGCTTACTATTGTTTCACCAGGCTTTAACATTTTATAATCACCCGACCATTTTATTCCCTGTAATTTCATTTCTTCCACAAACAATTGAGCAAATAAATCTGATGGATTGGGAATACTCCCCTTCACTGTATATGGCTTCCCTATTGGCACGGAGCCTTGTGCATAGATTTGCGGATTGTAAGGTGAAGAATAAAAAATTGTTTGATCTCCAGAACCTGCCGCACCTGTATAAATCGTATTATTGTATTTCCAGGATGTATCCTTAGGTGAAATAGAGACTACTGAAACAGGGTCGCCAATCTTCACACCGGGATTTAAGGTAATGTTATATTGGTTTTCATTTATATTAAATCCAAAACTTCCTGCTCCATAATAATTCCCGATATCTCCCCAGGTATAATCGTTAGGGACGGCATTGTATTCAAAGTGTGCGGCATCAATAATAAAAGTTCCATTAAACTCTTTTATACCTTTTGATTTAAGTACTGCCACCCAATTCTGAATAAGCGTTTGATAACTTGTAACATTTGTCATTTTGTTTGAACCCAGCGTAGGATCTCCACTACCTTTTAATAACAAGATACCCGTCAACTCCCCTCCAGCCGTTATAGTACCTGAATGATTTACTTTAGTAATAAAACGATACTCCGGCCCTAACAGTGCCAGCGCCGCCGATGTTGTTACAAGCTTAAGATTTGAAGCAGGTGTAAAAGATTTATTTCCATTCTGTTCAAAGACAATTTTATTGGTTTGATTATTACGGATTGAAACACCAATCTGAGCCGTTTTAAGTGCGCTATCAGCTAATATCGCCTGTACCTTCGTACCTAGCTCCGATTGTGCATTAGTCTTAACAGCAAACAAAAGAATAAAAAAACTCAAAAGGATTTTTTTAACAGGTAGCATGTAATAATAATATATTGAAATGTTAAAGGATTTCTTTGAATGTATTGCCCTTTGAGATATCTCCGGTTTCAAATCCACGCTTGAACCAATAAACACGCTGCTCAGAGCTTCCATGGGTAAAGCCATCAGGTTGGACATAGCCCCGGGCAAGCTTTTGCAAATGATCATCTCCAACTGCACTTGCAGCACTCAATGCTTCTTCAATATCGCCAGGCTCCAGCACATTATTCATTTCCTGATTATAATGCGCCCAGACTCCGGCGTAAAAATCTGCCTGCAATTCCAATGCTACCGATAGCTTATTGGATTCAACTTCGTTGACACGCTGCCTCTCATTGTAAATTTTTTCAGATGTGCCCAACAGATTTTGTACGTGATGTCCTACTTCGTGCGCGATTACATACGCAATAGCAAAATCGCCACCTTCAGCACCATACTTATTTTTCAATTCATCAAAAAAGTCAAGATCCATATATACTTTCTGATCTGCCGGACAATAGAACGGACCTATGGAAGAACTGGCATTACCACAAGCCGACTCTGTTGAAGTCCTGAACAGGACAAGTTTAGGTTCAACATACACTTTGCCATTTTCTTCAAAGATCTTCTTCCATACATCTTCATTATCTGCTAAAATTACAGAAACCATATCTCCCATCTCTTTGTCAGCGGCACTCAATGGCTGCTCAGTTGAGGGTTGTTGAGTTTGCTGCTGCAATTGACTTAATACTTCTGCACTGTCTCCTCCCAGAAATAATTGAACCAGTAAAAAAACCACGCCAACCACTCCGCCGCCCATTGCAATTGTGCCGCCTGAAAAGCCTCTGCGATCTTCTACATTATCGCTGCCTCGTCTGCCTTGCCATTTCATAATATTAAAAGTTTAAATGTTTGAATAAACGCTTTAATTAAATTTACAGCAAATAGATTGCTTCTCAAAACCTGATAAAACAAAAAGGTCACGCTTAATGCGTGACCTTTTTGTTTTATCAATAATATGTAAATTTTATTTTTCTGTATAGTTTGCTTTTTTGATCATCTCTTCAAAATAAAGAATAGACCAAACGATATTTGTTTTTTCTGAATAAGGAATAACATCATCAAGTGTTTCATTTAAAGATCTGATAAAATCTTCTCTGTTTTTTGCTTCTTTGTCTAAGTGAGCAATATTGATTTCAGTTTCAGGAATTGACATATCCTTGAAGGTCGCTCCCGGTTCAGGGTGCAGCGATAAGAATGGTAATGTTTCAATCAAATAAGCTAATCTTGATTTATAAATATCAATCAATTCCAGTTTCTGCATTTTATCCAATTCACCTTTTGTATAGAATTTTGTAATCTTAGGAATTTTAACGAATGCATGTGCTGTATCATTACCAATCTTAGTAAAAGCTGGTTCTTTAACGTTTTCGTTTGTAAAACTTAACAAAGCAAACATGCTTACCAATCCCAGTACAAATACAATGAATAGCTTTAGAATATTATTTTTCATATAATTAATTAAATTTTAATCAGATAATGAGGTTACAAGTTACGCAATATTTCGATTCCATGGATTAGGGGTGTTTATTTAATACTATCAAGTTATCCACAGACACTATTCAAATTTATATATAAATATTTAATTTTCAAATATTTATATTATCTATAAAAAGATCATGCCCTTTTGGCTGTAACATTTTAAAAACGAATTCGTTGAAAGCTTTCACAATCAGAATTTCTCCATTGATTTTTAGTTTGTTTCCTGCACACACCTCGCTTTTTATCCTTTTTAACTGGTAAGAAATATAAGACACTTCAAAAATTATTTCCTTCTAAAATCAGTATCTTTACAGCCTTAAATTAGTTTACATGATCTCAATAGATGGGCTAGCCGTAGCATTCAGCGGCAATACGTTGTTCAGTGACGTTACCTTTAACATAAATGATAATGACCGCATCGCTTTGATGGGCAAAAACGGTGCAGGGAAATCAACCATGCTAAAAATTATTGCAGGCGTTGATAAACCAACACGCGGAAAAGTTACTGCCCCTAATGGTGCCGTTATTGCTTATTTGCCTCAGCATTTACTGGTTAAAGATGATAGCAATGTATTTGAAGAAACATCGAAAGCATTTTCAACAGTACTTGCGTTGAAAAAAGAAATTGATGAATTGAATCATCAATTGGAAACACGCACAGATTATGAGTCTGATGAATACATGAAAATCATTGAACGTGTATCAGAAGCAAGTGAACAATATTATTCTATTGAAGAAGTTAATTTTGATGCTGAAGTTGAAAAAACTTTATTAGGTCTCGGCTTTCTCCGTGAAGATTTTACACGCCCATGCTCCGAATTCAGCGGTGGCTGGAGAATGCGCATTGAACTTGCAAAGATTCTGTTGCAAAAACCTGATTTGATTTTGCTGGATGAGCCTACTAACCATTTGGATATTGAATCCATACAATGGCTGGAAGACTTTTTAGTAAATAATGCAAAAGCTGTAATGGTCATTTCGCACGATAAAGCTTTTGTTGACAATATCACCAATCGTACGATTGAAGTTACCATGGGTAGAATTTACGATTATAAAGTAAACTATTCTCATTACTTAGAACTTAGAAAAGAACGTCGTCAGCACCAGCAGAAAGCATTTGATGAACAGCAGCGTTTTATTGCTGATACAACAGAATTCATCGAACGTTTTAAAGGAACTTACTCAAAAACCCTTCAGGTACAATCACGCGTTAAAATGCTGGAAAAGCTTGAACCTATTGAAGTAGATGAGGTAGACACATCAGCCCTGAGCCTTAAGTTTCCTCCTGCGCCACGCTCTGGAAACTACCCGCTTATTGTTACAGATCTGACAAAAAAATACGGTGACCACATTGTATTCCAGAATGCCTCTATGACAATCGAACGCGGTGAAAAAGTTGCCTTCGTTGGCAAAAATGGTGAAGGTAAATCAACGCTGATCAAGGCAATCATGAACCAGATTGATTATGAAGGCGGACTTGAATTGGGGCACAACAGTATGATCGGTTATTTCGCACAGAATCAAGCTTCCCTGCTTGATGAAGATTTAACCGTATTCCAAACCATCGATACTATTGCTGTTGGTGATATCCGTACTAAAATCAGAGATATTCTGGGAGCCTTTATGTTTGGCGGAGATGCTTCAGCAAAAAAAGTAAAAGTTTTGTCAGGAGGAGAAAAAACGCGTTTGGCAATGATCAAACTATTGCTGGAACCTGTCAATCTGTTGATTCTGGATGAACCGACAAACCATTTAGACATCAAAACAAAAGATATCTTAAAAGAAGCATTGGTGGCGTTTGACGGAACAATTATCCTGGTCTCACACGACAGGGATTTCTTAAACGGATTAGCAACCAAAGTTTTCGAATTCGGCAACAAGCGGATAAAGGAACATTTTGAAGATATCAATGGTTTCCTAAGAAATAAGAAAATGGACAGCCTAAAAGATATTGAACGAAAAGTTAAATAAAAGAACTAATCGCCACTTCTTAAGAAGTGGCGGTTTTTTAACTAATTTTTCACCGCTTAATCCTTATACTAACTTATACGTATATACGTTAGTAAATTATATCAGCCTCGATTATTAATATGATAAAAGCGATCTGTATAAGTATTTTATTATTTTTTTCACTGACTGGCTTCAGTCAAACAGATACTATTATCAGCAAAACACAAAAAATTTCGTGTGTTTCAGTTAAGATAAAAGAAGACTCTGTTTATTATAAATTAGTTGACGGTACTGCCACACTTGCTATATCCAAAAATGATGTAGAAAAGATCATTTATAAAAACGTCAAATTCTTTACAGTAAAACCTACATATTTTTTAAAAGTAATCGAAGGTGTATCAAACTTTGATGATATTATCATCACCCATAATCCAAGAGATGTTGAAGGTTTCACCAAAATAGGTTCCATTCGTAGCAAATACCAACATGTAAGCAAAGACAGACATGCAAAATCATTGGAAAGGCCTTACCGCATATTAAAGATGCAGGCGGCATTAAAGGGAGCGAACATCATATTGGTACCTCAACAAAAAGGGCTCGCAGTGACTGAAGATGCTGATACAACCGTAACTCAATTATATGGCACAGCCTATTGCAGCAACCTACCTACGCAGGAAGCATTTGAAAAAGTAGTAGCAGAAAAAAATGATTTTTCTTCAACAATTCAGTGGTATATGCATCAGGGAAGAACAGATGTATATCAGCTGTATTTTAATGGTCAATTTCATATTAACAATACTTATACTGAAAACGGGCTGGTTTATATAGAAGGTGAGTTAAAAAGCTTCCCCCGTGTTACAACCTTCCAATTAATTTCACTTACAAACAGAGCATTCTATTTGTTTTTTGAATTGGATGGAACTCAATACAACGTTAAGATTGATTTATAAAATCATATTAATTTTCAAACAATAAAAAAGTCCCGTCCGATAGCTATCGGACGGGACTTTTTTATGATCGGTTTTATCTATTATCTCGCGATATAGAATTTATAATGTTCGCCTTCCGGAGTCTGTATCAGATACAGCCCATTTTCCAGAGTACCTGTTTCAATGGAGGAAACATTCCTGAAGACAAATACCAGGGATCCTTTCGCATCGTAAACAGATCCTGTAATTGTTTCTGAAAAATATAGCGTTGTCTGTTTTACAGGGTTCGGATATAACACGAAGATTTTCTTTCCTGTTTTACTGTCAACACCTGTCGGTGCACAGCTTTCTTCTGTAAATCCGCAACCACATAAGCCAGGTTCTGTTTTATCCGGATCTTCCGTACACAAATCACCTGCAACTGATACATAGCCGACAGGTTGTGTACAAGATGAAATGACAGTTTGCGCATCACCCGTTCCATCACCATCAATATCTGCATACCAGGTAACTGAACTAACTACTGTAAGTGCTGTATTTTCAGACGTATTTTTGCAATCTTCTGTACTTGTTACTTCAACAGTATAATTACCTGCAGAAGATGCTGTATATGTGTCGCTCGTTGCTCCTGCAATTGCAGTGTTTGATTCAAACCATTGGTAAGATTTTCCCGGACTTGATGAAAGAATTACAGAATTACCTGAGCAGAATGATGTTGAAGCAGTTGTAATGGTTGCTGTTGGCAATGCATTTTCTGTAATTAAGAGAGGATCTGAAGCCTTTTTACAACCATCACTATTAGTTACTTCTACAATATAGGAGCCGCCTACATTTGCCGTATATGCAGATGCTGTTGCGCCGTTTATCTCGGTTGTTCCCTTAAACCATTTATATGCAGTACCTGCTATTGAGGTTAATGTAACGCTACTACCGGAACAGAA
>NZ_JBQCDF010000170.1:0-2357 GCF_051961495.1 Cytophaga sp.
GGTGTCAAATATCGTTTCTGATTATGACCAGATCGAAGAAAAAATCAAAACCAAAGCCCATGACCTGCAGGTGGCAGTAAACAAATATACCGGCATGGATGAACGTGAACAGGAAGCCTGGTTTGATAAAGAATCTGAAGAGCTTTTAAAGTCCGGATTTCAAAAGGGTACATCATTACTGGTTGGAGTCGGCAATTTTGTATTTGGTTTAACACTGGTTATGATCTACACCTTCTTTCTGCAGCTATACAGAGGAAAGATCAAGCTGTTTATCTTATCCCTCATAGACGAAACTGAACACGAAAGAGCCAATACCATACTCAATAAAGTTCAGGCGTTGGTACTCCATTACATCACCGGTTTGTTTATTGCCTTATCCATTATCGGCGTAATGAATGCGGTTGGCTTAACCATACTGGGTATTAAGCATGGAATTTTCCTGGGCTTGCTGGCGGGCTTTTTAAACATCATTCCCTACATCGGTTCATTTGTAGGAGCCAGCCTTCCCATCATCATGGCATTGATCTACAAAGACTCGTTATGGTATCCGGTTGGGGTGTTTGCAATCTTCATGTTCAATCAATTCATAGATAATAATATCACCACACCTAATGTTGTTGGTGGCTATGTTCGGTTGAATTCGCTGGCAACCATCTTTATTGTAATTATCGGCGGAATGATCTGGGGGGTAGCCGGCATGATTTTATTCATTCCTTTATTAGGAATTTTTAAGATCCTCTGTGATAATATTGAATCATTGAAACCGCTGAGTATCCTGCTAAGTGATGATGAAAGCGAAGAAGAGAACTTCTTTTCGAAACTATTTAAAAAATTTAAAAGGAAGATTACCAGCTAAGGTAATCTTCCAGATATGTTTTCATTTCCTGTTGCATTTTCTGCGCTTCAGCTTTTGCAGCCTGAGCAAAATTTTCATCGGATGCTGCATATAAGATGCTTCTGGAAGCGTTCACCAGCAATCCACAGGATTTGTTTAAACCAAACTGTGATACTTCCTGTAAGTTTCCTCCCTGCGCACCTACGCCTGGTACCAGTAAAAAATGTTCCGGCACAATTGAGCGGATTTCTTTAAAGTAAGAAGCCTTTGTTGCTCCGACTACGAACATCAGATTTTCATCGCTGCCCCATGCGGAACATTTCCTCAATACTTCCTTATACAAGGGTTCATTATTGGCTGCAAGAGCAAGCTGTTGAAAGTCTTTGCTGCCTGCATTGGATGTAAGCGCCAATACAATCGCCCATTTATCTTTAAAGGCAAGGAATGGTGTAACCGAATCTTCGCCCATGTATGGAGCAACTGTCACAGAATCGAACGACATTTGTTCGAAGAATGCCTTTGCATACATGGTTGCTGTATTGCCGATATCTCCACGTTTTGCATCTGCAATGGTGAAAACATCCTTTGGAATCCATTCCAGTGTTTTCTCTAACGACTCCCAGCCGGCTTTGCCTAATGATTCATAAAAGGCAAGATTGGGTTTGTAAGCAACGGTATAATCAATCGTTGCATCAATGATGTATTTATTAAATTCAAAGATGGGATCTTTAGTTTTTAATAAATGAGCTGGTATTTTGGTTGGATCAGTATCTAAGCCTACGCATAGATAGGACTTCCTGCTTTTGATAGCTGCTACTAAATTCGCCTTATTCATTGCAGCGGAGATTAGCGTAGGTCAATGATTTCAACACCCGGATATTTTGATTTATCGAATGTGAACGGAGTATCATCGGTAATGGTATTCGGAGTGAATGATTTGATTGTATAATCGTAAATGTTACCGTTCTTCTCAAATAACTTCCATGTTTTAATGGATTTATCAGCTTTGTTGATTTCAAGCTTCACTTTAAAAAATTTATTCTTTCTGTCTTCCGGAACAAGTTCGATCTGCTGATAGGTCTTACCTGCCTCTACACGGTCGCCAATATAGGTATACTTGTAACCTTTTTTATACATAGAGTAAATCTTGTTCGGAGAAATATCATCATCTGCCGGATCGTATGTAGAAATATTTACTTCATTTGTATTCTTCATGTAGTTCCACACCGTAGTACCATTATTGATGATCTCCATATTCGGAAGTTTGATGCGGTATTTAGCGCCTCTAACCATCAGCTCTCCGGACGATACCTCATTGATATTGGCTGAAGCATTTTTTAATGTATAAGTAAACGAAGCTTTGTATGAAGAGTATGTTTTAAATTTATTACTCATCTCATCTAGTATCGTCAACGCTTTGGGATCATATTGTCCGAATGCGATAAGTACAACAGAAAATACCGGTAATAAAAGCAGAATGATCTTTTTCATGTTATTGGTAATTGGTATTAGGGAAAATAGT
>NZ_JBQCDF010000171.1:0-8795 GCF_051961495.1 Cytophaga sp.
GACATGATGGATGGCCGTGTAGGTTTTATCCGTGATATGCTGGACGAAAATGGTTTTACCAATACATCCATCATGGCGTATACAGCGAAGTATGCAAGCGCTTTCTACGGACCGTTCCGTGATGCGCTGGACTCAGCACCAAAAGCCGGCGATAAAAAAACCTACCAGATGGATCCGGCAAATGTGACCGAAGCATTGCTGGAAGCGGAACTGGATGTAACGGAAGGCGCAGACATCATCATGGTTAAACCTGCCCTGGCTTATCTGGATGTAATCAAAACCTTATACGATCAATTCGATTTGCCAATTGCTGCCTACAACGTGAGCGGTGAATATGCAATGGTGAAAGCTGCAGCTGCGAATGGCTGGATCGACAACGATAAAGTAATGCTTGAAACATTATTGAGCATGAAACGTGCCGGCGCAAAAATTATCCTGACCTATTTTGCGAAAGAGTTTGCGGGCAAGGTGAAGTATTTTTAATTGAATGCAGTCAAAGACTGCGAAATGATGCGCACCAGTCACCGCTTCGCTAAGACTGGCGCGAGTGGGAGTATTTTTAATAGAATAAATATGGAAGATTTAGATATAAAAAAAATAAGAAAAATTTTATCTTATAAGGGCAGATCTGATCTTTCAGATTTATTACGATCATCTGTGTCACATCTTGATGAATCAGGAAGTTTTGGAAGCAGATGGTATTCAATATTGAGTACATTCAATATTAAATCTCCTCCTAGTGTACAAGCAAAAATTGACAAACTCTCTCACAAAGATAAAGAAGAAATTTTCAAAGCATTATTACTTGTATATCCTTTAAAAGATAATGCACCTGAAATAACCGAGATAATTTACTATCCTGATTTTGACATTGAGATAACTGAGTTGGTTGAAGCTAAAGAATTAGATCGAATATCATTTGAATATATACATGATCAAATAAAAAAATGTAATGCAAAAATTGCCGAAAAAGATTATGATGGCGCTGTAACGAATGCAAGGACTCTAATTGAATCGATCTGTTTATTTATACTTGAATCAAAAACTAAACAAAAGCATGAATATGATGGAAATCTTATTAAGTTATATAAATCAGTAGCTTCATTATTAAAAATGTCTCCAGGTGATTATATTGATGAAAATCTAAAGCAAATTCTTTCTGGAGTTTTTAGTATTATAAATGGTGTCTCAGGCTTACGCAATATATATAGCGACTCACATGGAACGTCCCCATCAAAAATTAGTTATAAAATAGATGATCGACATGCAATTTTAACAGTAAATCTTGCTAAAACAATTACTGAATATTTGTTTCTTAGTTACGAAAAAAGTCAATAATCTTATTTTTTAAATTACTTTTTTTGTAGCATAGGCATTTTGAATGCATTCTTATACTTTAATTATTTCTTTAATAAGCTTCAAAATAAATTAATATGTCAAATTCTGAGCTAATGATTAAAAGGCTAGCTTTAATAAAACAGCTTTACAAAGTTGGAATTGAGCAATCAAAACAATTTGAAACACTAGCTTCTTTTTCTGTTCTTACCTTTCATGACAGCATCGAAATGTTTTTAAAATTATTGTCTGAACATAAAAATATAAAGTCTGAAAAATTCAACTTTTTAGATTATTGGACAAGTATACCCGAATTAACGTTGAAAGAATCAATGAAAAGCCTTAATTCTAGGAGGGTAAACATTAAGCACAAAGGTCTCTTACCATCAAAATCTGACATTGAGATTAGCCGGGTAAATACAACAGATTTTTTAAATCAAAACTCGAAAATATTTTTCAATATTGATTTTGAAAACATATCATTAGTTGAGCTTGTTGATTTCATAGAAGTAAAAAAATACTTAATTAAAGCGCAATCAGGATTAGACAATTATAATTGGGAGAATTGCATCGAAAATTCTGCAATTGCATTCTATCAACTATTGTATGAATATGAAAATAATAAAATAGGCTCTTACATAAACTCCCCTTTTTACTTTGGCAAAGATTTTCATTTTCATACGAGCTTCACAATGGGAATTAAGGATAATAAAAAACTAGCTCAATTTGTAGACAGAGTAGGAGATTCTATTGGAAAAATGCAACAAGCTATCAAAATTACAAGCTTAGGTATTGATTACAAAAGATATGTCAAATTTAAATTATTAACCCCAATTATTACTCGTACTACAGGCGGCATTTTTTTTGCCGAACTTTGGAATAAAAAGAAATGGACAAAAGAAAATTGTCAGTATTGTATTGACTTCGTCATTGAATCTTCTCTTAAACTTCAAGAATTTAATTTTGACATTCAAGATATTGAAGAAGATATTGATGGTTTTTTCACATTGGAAAAAGAAAATGAATAATTAATCTTATGAAAAAACTACCAAACATTCATCTCGGGGAAGTATTGATGGAAGAGTTTTTAATTCCTATGGAAATTTCCTCTTATCGTCTGGCTAAAGAAATCGGCATACCTCAAACGCGTGTGAGTGAGATAACAAAAGGCCGCAGACGTATTACAGCAGATACTGCATTGCGTTTAAGTAAATACTTTGGCAACAGTCCGAAGTTCTGGCTTGGACTGCAGGATGATTATGATATTGAAGAAGAAGGCAAATTGAAGTACTAATAAGTGAATAATTCAATATAATATTGAGAATTTTAAAAACCATTGAAGGACGCTGTGTGAGCAAAATAAGACTCAATTTTAAATATTTAATATGGATAAAATTAAAAGTAAATATGAAATAATTCTTGGATTCGCAACTTTGATTATTTCCCTCAGTGCTTTTAAAAATGAATTAGCACAAGTTTCTCTAGATTTAGGTTATATAACAATAACACTATCTGATTATTTTCTTTTAGTTGTTTATGGATTTTCAATTTGTTTATACTTATATGTAATAGAAAAAATTGTTCAAGATACTAAGATTGGCAAATGGAAATTATTCAATTATACAATTCAAATTGCTTATTTTCTATTCACTTTTATTCTTATAACACCATTACTAATTGGTGTTAATATTCTAGCATTTAAATTATATTCTATCACAAATAATTACGAGGCTGATTGGAATTTATTTATAGGCATTTTAAACCTTATTCTAACAATAATTACAAGCTTCTTTTCTGGAAAGGCTACAAGAACATTTTTAGAAGAAAAGAAAAGAAAACTACAAGAAGAAGTTGAAATTGAAGAAATTAAAAATCTTAACAATGCAATAAAACTTTTTAAAGATGATTATTATCCACACTCCATTTTGGAATCTTTTAAAGCATTAGAAAATCATCTATACAAAAAAATTATAGATAAAGATATTCGTGTTGGCAAACACAGATTTAATGATATTCTTGAAATTGCATTAAAAGAAAACTTTATTAATCAAGAAGACTTATCGATAATTCACGATATCAGAGTCATGAGAAATTCTGTAGCACATTCTGACATGGAATTCACTAAAAGTAATGCAGAATTTGCATTAAATTATGTACGTACTTTGCTAAACAGGAAAATACAAAAAACTGAGTAAGCTCGATGGCTATGACTCGCCCTTTGAAATTTGTTTTTTGTCATTTGTTATTTAAATTTCATCATGCGTATCGAAATCCATAAACTCGGTCCTTACCAGGCAGATGCATTCGTTGAACTGCTGGATATATTTAAAGAAGTATTTGCCATGAGAAATTTTAAACTTCCGGCAAATAAACATCTGGAAGAATTACTGCAGCAAGACGACTTCTTTGTTTTTGTTGCTGTATCAGAAGGTAAAATTGTCGGTGGCTTAACCGCTTACCGTCTGATGCAGTATTATTCAGAAGCACCGCTGGTTTATATTTATGATATTGCCGTACTGAAAAGATACCAGCGCAAAGGCATCGGAAAAAAATTAATTCTCGGCATTAAAGACTACTGCAGAGAAATCGGCGTGGAGGAAATATTTGTGCAGGCAGATGATGAAGATGAACATGCACTTGATTTTTACCGCGCTACAGGTGCAAAGGAATCAAAGGTGACGCACTTTACATATCCGTTAGGGTAATTTAAAATGCAGTCAAAGACTGCGAAATGATACACACCAGTCTGAGACTGGCGCGAGTAAAAACACCAACAACGGCGAACCTCATAGGTTTTGTATCTGTCACCTGATCTATAATTATTACAACCTACATCTAACGAAGGAAACCTATGAGGTTTAATTTAACCAAGCCGTATTACTTTCTTGAACTCCGCATCGCCTTTTCTTTCTTAATACCTTTATCTTTCAGGAACGCTTGATATTCCTTTGTTTCCATCCCATACAGCGCCATTTTGCCTTTGTGATCAAAATGCACACCAAAGCCATATTGTTTGGTTAACGGTGATGCCCGGAAGCAAGCCTGTCCTTTAGAAAAATAAGCTTTTCGTGCTTCTTCATATTCTTCCTTGGTTAAATCATTGCGGTCAGCATAAATCTGAAACAGCACTTCGTCGGACGTATATTTATAAGGCTTCTTCGACAGCATTTCATACTGCATGGATGCAATTGTTTTTTTGCCGTTTTTCTCTTCGGGTATTTTTGCTGTATCCAGCTTGATATCTTCCGCTACTTCAATGAACGTATCGAAATAATTCGTTGTGTGTATTCCGTTTTCCAGTTTCATAATTAAATATCATCATTATTTCAGAAATGTGCTACCGATGACAACAATCATAACCAAAGTTAATACTTTATGATATGATTAATTATCCAACCTGTGTATATTAGTTACAACAACATAAACCAACCACTATGAACAGGAACGTTATTGTATACATTGCTGCCAGCCTGGATGGCTACATCGCTAAACCCAATGATGACCTGAGCTTTTTATCGGTTGTACAGCAGGAAGGGGAAGATTACGGGTATGCAGATTTTATAAAGTCGATCGACACTGTTATTCTTGGCAGAAAAACCTATGATTGGGTAATGACCCAGGTTCCTGAATTTCCGCATGCGGATAAAACTTCTTTCATCATTACACGTACCGACCGACCGGCTATTGGCAACACAAATTTTTATACCGGAAATTTAAAAGACCTGATTTTGAAACTGAAAAAAGAGAATGGCAAGAATATTTTCATAGACGGCGGCGCAGAAGTTGTAAACGAACTGTTAAAAGAAAATCTGGTAGATGAATTTATTATTTCTGTTATTCCGGTTCTGGTTGGCGACGGCACCAGGCTCTTTAAAGACGGCAGACCGGAGCAAGCATTAGAACTTGTATCATCCCGTCAATTCCCGAAGGGATTGGTACAGCTTCATTACAAGCGCAAATAAATATCTATTTATTGTGAGCTACTATGCATCTTAGTTTTAAAAGTCTGGCAAAATGTTTAAATTATATATAATCAGTAATCGATTGAATTCATAATTCATAATTCATAATTCATAATTCATAATTCATAATTCATAATTCATAATTCAAATAAGCTATGGAAAACAAAATCGAATTTTTAAGTCCGGATGATTTATTGAAAAATCCCGCTTTCTCACAGGTTGCTATTACAAAAGGGAATGGTAGTACTATCTATATCGGCGGACAAAATGCCATCACAAAAGATTTACAAATAATCGGAAAGGGTGATATCAAACTGCAGACTGAGTATGCGCTGCAAAACGTTGAAACTGCACTAAAAGCTGCCGGTGCGACGGTAGACAATCTTTTCAAACTTAACATTTACATTGTCCAGGGACAGGATGTGCGTAAAGGCTTTGAAGGCGCGCAAGGCTTTATAAAGAAGCTGAAACATCCGCCTGTCATTTCAGGAATTATTGTTGCCGGTCTGGCCAATCCCGATTATCTGGTGGAGATTGAAGCGGTGGCGTTTAAGTGAGGACACCAGTCAAAGACTGGCGCGAGGGGTGATGTGCCACAGGCCATGGTGTAAATACAGGCAAAGACTGCGTGAGTTACCCCTGGAGTTTTTTTATCCGTTTGTCTTTTGGAATTTGTTATTTGGGATTTGATTTCCTGCCCCATGTCATCTCTTTCTTATAGAGTGGGCCTTTCAGGGATTCCACTTCAAAGCCTACTGCTTTTAATGTACGCCTGAAAGCAGCCTGCGCGCAGTAGGTAGTTAAGATGCTGCCTTCTTTTAAACTGCTGAATATCTTTTTAAAATTATCTTCTGCCCAAACTTCTGCCTGGCGGTTTGGAGCAAAGGCATCAAAGTAACAGACATTGAATGTATCTACGGGCAATGTTTTTCCTTCCAGCGTTGATTTGTATTTATAGAAAGTAAAATATTCAGACAATTCTATTCTCTCTTCCCATGCGGCATCGTGCATACGTTTGAAACGTTCTGCCGATGCGGGTTCTTCCATCAGCAATGGATAATTTAACTGATCCGTTATTTCTTTACTCAATGGAAAAGGTTCAAGCGTATGATATTCTATTTTCAGATTTAATTCTTCCGCTTTATTCCAGGTAAGCAATGCATTCAAGCCTGTACCAAAACCAATTTCCAGTACCGTTACCTTTACAAGCCCTTTGAAAAGCAACAATCCTTTTTCAATGTATACGTAAATGGATTCCTGTATCGCACCGTGTTTGGAATGATAGGTTTCATTCAATTCGGGATTGTACAAGGTATGCGAGCCATCGCTGCAGAGGATGAAAGAGATATCGGTAGACATTACACGTTGCAATTATTTGAATTGAATAGATGTATTCCCCATCATCAGCCATGCATCGCTTTTGTGGCAATTGTTCAGCATAATTACAAACACTTTTCCGCCTTCTTTACAATAAACGGCAACGTCACACGATTCGATATTTTTTCTATTTCTTATTTCAAAAAATACATTTACCAATTCAATTTTATTCCATTTAATCCCTTTATCTTTCCCCGCTTTAATAACAGATTGAAAGTTTTCCAGGGCCTTGCCACGCATGGAACGTGTAATGGAATACATCTGATTGATTACTGTATCTTTTGCATTTTGAGGAGCATCTGCATTTTTGATCATGATGTCACAATCAGCATTTGTAAAAATCAATGAATCATACGCGCTGAAATTTTCAAACCGGAAAGCCTTACATACAGATATCCCTAATTCATTTGGATTGGCCGGTCTGCTACTCTGTGCATGAACATGCTGCATGTACGCAATGCCGATGAACCATACAATAAGATGAATATATTTCATGTGATTTTGCTTTAATAACCAGACTGCAAGGAAACAAGTGGTTGGCATTCGCCGCGGCGAATACGCGAATAAACATCAATTAAATTTCTAATTTGCGTAAACATGCCGAACCACGGCATGTTTGAGTTGTACTTATATCTGCCGTGGTTCGGCACGTTTAATGCAGCAAATCAATATTAAAGAGCAATTGACAATTTCATTAAACTGCCAACCACCTTCAACAATTTTAAAGATCACCTTTACACAAAAATCCGCCGTTCAATAAATTATGTTTATTATACAGAAACACAGAACCGTCAGGATTCGTCAATGTACCGCCAGCAGCTTCAAGTACAGCTTGTCCGGCAGCAGTATCCCACTCCATTGTAGGACCATGCCGGTAATACAGGTCTGCAGCACCTTCCGCGACCAGGCAGAATTTAATAGAGCTTCCGGTAGTGATAAAATCCGTTACTTTATAATCGGCCAGTAATTTTGCTTCATCTTCAGAACTGTGAGAACGGCTGCCTACCGCTGTACGACCTGTTTCCGGAGCTTTACGAACCTTGATCGGCGCTTCTGTTCCATTCACAATCTTGAAGGCTCCCTGCCCTACCACACCTGCGTACAACGTATCTGTTACAGGAATATAAACAACTCCCATTACCGGCCGGTCATTTTCCATCAGTGCAATGTTTACGGTAAATTCGCCGTTGCGCTTAATGAATTCTTTTGTGCCATCCAGTGGATCTACCAACCAATAACGTTTCCAGTTTTTGCGTTCCTCATAAGGAATGCCTTTTCCTTCTTCCGAAATCATTGGAATCTCAGGAAATTCACCTTTCAACAATGTATAAATTACTTGATGCGCATTCTTGTCCGCTACTGTCAGAGGAGATTTATCATCTTTTATTTCAATCAATTCGGAAAAATCAGGCATTTGATACACTTCCATAATCGCTTTTCCGGCAACCATACTTGCCACAATTGCATTTTCAAGTAAATTATTCATTAAAATCAGGTTTATTATCAATTCTGCAATTTAAGAAAAGTACCTTAGAATCTTTTGAAAAACTGACCTTCCTCCAATGTATGATTGGCAAGCACTGTTTCTCACAGGATTATCCTTTTAAAAGCAGATTGCAGCGATCTTAAAATCTGCTTTTTTATTCATCCTTAATTGGCTCAACTGTATGAGATATAGCCAAAAAACCGTATTTTTGAAGTCAGTTTTAATAATAGCTTGTGAATCACATACATCCCATATTCGATAAGATCCTTCAACGTGAGGATAAAGAAGCGCAGTTAAAACAACATTCCATAGTAATATGGATGGTTGGTTTGTCAGGATCCGGTAAAAGTACGCTTGCAAAAGCCCTGGAAAGAGATCTTCACGACCGTGGTTTTTTAACCACTCTGCTTGATGGAGACAATCTTCGCACGGGTATCAACAACAATTTAGGTTTCTCTGAGGCTGACCGTACGGAAAACATCCGCCGTGCAGCTGAAACATCTAAGCTATTTGCGGCCTGCGGCATCATTACCATCTGTTCTTTGATCAGTCCTACGGAAGAAATCCGAACGATGTCAAAAAACATCATTGGTGCAAACGATTATTTTGAATTGTTTGTTAATACTCCGATAGAA
>NZ_JBQCDF010000172.1:0-32557 GCF_051961495.1 Cytophaga sp.
GCGGCAGGCGCTTGGTATACTGGGCACAGCCATCCTTCAGGTAGGCATCATTTGTTTTGCCAATGGTCCAGAGTTGTAATTTCACAAATCAGAATGTTTGAAAATTAAAATTACAATTCAAGTGTAAGACCATCAAAGGCGAAATGGATATTCGCCGGAAGTTCTTTTTCAACGTCGGCATGTTTACCTAACCGGTGGCCCATATGCACAAAATAAGCCTGTTCGGGATTAAGCTTCTGAATGACTTCAATAGCCTGCTCAAGGGTGAAATGGGATACATGATGTTCTTTCTGCAGGGCATTCAGAACTACAATTTTAGAACCTTTTATTTTTTCAATCTCTGTATCTGAAATAAAATTAGCATCTGTTATGTATGTAAAATCCTGGATGCGGAAACCAAATACCGGAAGCTTGTAATGCATTACTTCAATAGGAATGATGCGTTCACCCTGGATTTCAAAAGGTTCATTTTTCAATTCATGGATATTAATCCGTGGAATGCCCGGATACTGGTACTCAGCAAAAATATATGCGAATTCTCTTTTCAATGCATCAATCACATTGTGGCGGGCATATACAGGCATGTCACGCTTTTGTGCATAGTTAAATCCACGTACATCATCAAGACCGGCAATGTGATCTTTATGTTCGTGCGTAAAAAGTATGGCATCAAGTGATTTGATTCTTTCGCGCAGAATCTGTTGTCTGAAATCAGGTCCCGTATCAATAACAAGTTTTACATTGTCGGTTTCAATGTATATGGAAGTGCGTAAACGTTTGTCTCTGTAATCAAAAGATTTACAAACGCTGCATTCGCAGGCAATCACAGGTATGCCTTGTGAAGTGCCTGTTCCTAAAAAAGTAGCTTTTAACACGAATTATGCTTTGTGGATTTCCTGATATAACTTTTTGTTTTTATCAGTCATTTTATCAGTATTCAATTCTATTTGTTTTAGAATTTCAATCAGGGAATTTACTTTTCCCTCCAGAGGATAGTATTTATTTACTATTGCTACATGCGTTTCTTTCAGCAGGCAATAGCCGGAGTTGAAGTTGCCTTTTTCATAACGCAACATGTAGTCTGACTCTGAAAATATATCTTCCAGCTTGCTTAGAAACTGGGTTGTGTATTTAACCTCCATGGATACGATTAAGCAGTATACTCTTTTACAACTTCCACCAACCTGTCAAAGTCTAAAGGTTTTTGAAGATAAGCGTTAATACCCGCTGATTTGAAATCATCATCTGAGTAGTTTTTTGCATTACCTGTAATAGCAACAATCGGAATACCAGCTTTCGTCGAATCACTTAATTTTCTGATTTCCTGTGCGCAAGTCATACCATCCATTTGAGGCATGTTAATATCCATTAAGATGATGTCAAAAGTACCTTTCTCAAGTTCCTTCATTACTTCTTTACCATTCTTTACAGCAGTAATCTCGTAGTTCTGGAACTGTAAAATTTTCTTGGTTAAGTTTTGTATGACAGAACTATCTTCTGCTACTAATACCTTTTTTGCGCTCATTTTGTATTTGAATTTAAAATAAAAGTGTAATGCTCTATGAAACGGTTATGTGCTTGTGAAAGTTGTTCTATATCGGCTTCCAATTCGGGATAATACCCCTGTTTTAGTTTCGTCTCAATGGATCGTGATAAGGACTCAAGCTCCACCAGACCCAGTGTGCCTGAAACACCTTTCAACGTGTGCAATTTATTTAAAATATTATGAAAGTCACCCATTGGCAGCGAATTTTTACAATCCACAATTTGCTCAAGTGACTCATTTTCAAATTCTTTGTATATTTGGTCAATTATTTCCGGTCCGGAGAGATTTTTTAATTTTTCAAAAACTCCATAGTCAAGTATGGCCGGTTGCTCTTCAATTTTATTATCTGTCTGTTGTATATTTTTCATCTCAGGGTTGTTGCCCTGCTTCTGGTGCAACCATTCTTTCACTTTTGAAATCAGACTTTCAGCCTTGATTGGCTTGGCTATATAATCATCCATGCCATTCAATATAAACCGTTCTTTATCTTCTTTCATGGAATAAGCAGTCATGGCAATGATTGGCGGGGTAGATGGAAGGTTTAATTTCCGGATTTCTTCCGTTGCCTGAATACCATCCATTTGAGGCATTTGGATATCCATCAGGATAATCCTGTATGAATTTTCTTTTACCTTTTGAATTGCCTCAAGTCCGGTGCCCGCTGTATCGATATCACAACCAGCCTTACGAAGTATTTCAGAAGCCACGAAAAGGTTGATCGCATTATCATCTACCAGTAAAATTTTAGGATAATCTTTGATTGGCTTTTCACCAATAAAGGGACTGGCATGATCGGGTTTATTTTCAACCAGGCGTTTACTCTCATTGGCTTCAAAGGTGAACCAGAACATACTCCCTTTGTTGGCTTCTGTTTGTACACCGATTTCTCCATTCATGAGTTTGGATAATTCTTTCGAGATAGCAAGACCCAAGCCTGTACCTCCGTAAGATTTGGATGAAGAGTTATCTACCTGGTTAAAATATCCGAATAATACATTCAGCTTATCTTCAGGAATACCGATACCGGTATCGCTGATGTTGACACGGATTTTATTTAACAGGTCTTTTTTGGATTGCAGGGATATCTGGATGCGTACCGAACCGTGTTCAGTGAATTTAATTGCATTGGAAGTTAAATTTGAAAGGATTTGCAGCAGGCGGGTTTCGTCGGCCAGTACTACTTTCGGCACATTTGAATCAATGCTGTACAGCAGTTCAATGTTTTTAAGGATCGCCTGCTGGTAAAACAGTGCATGGAGTTTTTCAATCGTTTGCTCAATTGAGATCGGAGCTAAACGCAGCTGCATTTTACCGGCTTCAATTTTTGAAAGATCCAGAATGTCATTCAGGATATTCAGTAATGTTTCAGAAGATTTTTTAATGGTTTGTACATACTTGCGCTGATCTTCCATTAACGGAGTTTCATTCAGTAAGTCAATCATCCCGATAATGCCGTTCATCGGGGTACGGATCTCATGGCTCATATTGGCCAGGAAATTTTCTTTCACTTTTAAAGATTTCTCTGCGATTTCTTTTGCATGCAATAACTCTTCAGATGCTTTCTTTAAGTAAGTAATATCTCTGGCAACACCGTCAACACCAATTGGTTTACCTTCATTGTTATAAATCAAACGAATGTTGGAGATGCTTTGAATGGCTTCACCGCCTTTTATGTTTACATTCGTTTCGTAGTTCTTTACACGGCCGGTTCTTAATACCTCACGAATAAGATTAGCCTGCTGTTTAGGAGTTGTAAAGAATTCACTGATATGCTTGCCGATGATTTCTTCCTGCGTATAGCCGCTCAGTTCGCAGCCGGAAGGAGAGTTCATGGTGATGTATCCATTCAGGTCGGTTCTGTAATAAATATCCTGGAACGATTCGAAGATATTTCTGAATTTCTCTTCACTTTCCTGGATCGTTATTTCCCACTGTTTCTTTTCAGTAATATCGTGCGAGATCCCCGATACTTCATCGATCCGTCCGTCGGGCAGGAAGATTGGGTTCAGGAAGGTTTCTCTCCAGAAAATCTCGCCATTCTGGTTGGTATTGCATGCTTCAAAATGTTGAGGTTGTCCATTAAAGGCGTCTTTGTATTTTTTATCTATGAAGTCATGATATTCCGGATCCGACAGAACCATTACATCTTTCTCAACGGTCTCGTCATAAATGGAAGGGAATTTATTGTATTTCCTGAAAATAGCATTCGCATAATTTTGGTTGAAGGAAGTTAATCCACGCTTGCGGTTTACAGACCAGATCAGGTGCGAGCTACTTTCAAAAATCGCATTCAGACGGGCTGTCTGGTCAATGATTTTTTCTTCATTACGTTTACGTTCGATTACAAGCGCGATCTGTCCGGAGATGAAGTGCAGCAGTTCTAAATGCCTTCTCTTGTATTTGTTTCTATCGCTATGACTTTTAACGCAGATTACACCAATAGTTCTGTTCTCAAGTCGCAATGGAACCCCGAGCCATATTTTTGGTATTGGTCCCAGAAGCTCTATCTTACCTTCATCAGAAAGCCGTTTGATATCTTCTTCATACAGAAATGTTGGTTCTTCATTGAAGAGCGAATATTCTGTTAAGCCTTTGCCTACAATACGTTTCATGCTTATAGGTTTTGGACCTATATTTTCATCAACGTAGTAAGGAAAGTTCAGGTAATTGTGATCGCGGTCGTATAAGGCTACATGGAAGTTGTTTACAGCAATCAGGGTGCGTAATTCTTTGTGAATATTATCCAGTAGGGAATCAAGCTTATCACTGTTGATCGCAAGAGTGGAAATTTTGTAATACAGATTTTGCGCGCGTTCAGCACGCATGTGCTCTGTATTATCGTGGAAAATTCCCCTGAATGCAATGGGTTTTTCTTTTTCAAAGCGAACGTTCACACTGCAGATTACCTGAATATTCCGGCCATATTTACTGGTAAAGACCGTTTCGAATTTATCATCCTTTTTTCCTTCAAGGATATTGTTCAGGTGTTCAAGTGTAACGGTTACATGATCCTTTGCAATAATATCCCTGAAATTCAATTTTAGAATTTCATCGTCTGAATATTGTAAGGTTTCTTTCCATGCACGGTTTACAAACTGAATGTTACCATCAAGATCAAAAACCTGGATCAAGTCATTGGCATTTTCAAAAAGATCCTGCAGCTGTTCATTACTGTCTTTCAGCGCGCGGATGACTTTCTTTTTATCTGTTATATCTTCACCAATAAGCGTAGTTAAATGTTTGTTGTTATCCATTGGATGATGGATGACAACATTGAAGCGTATCGTTCTGTATTCCCCTTCCTTTGAAAGGAACTTACGTTTCAGTTGGTCAATAAATCCCTGCTTTTTGATCAGGGTGTAAATATGTTCTTCTTTATTTTTATCTCTGCCGGGTTCTAAAAATTCTTTCCAGTTTTCACCAAGTATACGTTGTTTTTCCCAGCCAATAACTTCCAGAAATGCATCGTTGACATACACAACAACACCATCCTGGTCTATTGTCATTACCAGCAGGTTGATCTTTTCAAAAGCTTCCTGGAGTACTTTCTCCGGACGTTGATTCGCATTAATGATCTGTAACTCCTTAACCTGTTGAATCAATTCATCTCTTGACGTGTGCTGGAAGGGGAAATCTGGTTCTGAAGTCATGGTGCTTTCCTCGGATGGAGAAATATGAATGCGTTACAAATTTGGGTGTATACGCTACTATGTATAAATTTACCTATAATATCTGTTTTCTACAATAGAGACCAGACACTAAAGCATCTTTCATGAAAGTATATCTCACATTCGATTATGAATTGTTTTTTGGCGTAAACAGTGGTACAGCAGCTCAATGCATGGTTGAGCCAACGGACCGGCTGCTTGCGATAGCAGAAAAACACGGCATATTCCTGAACTTTTTTGTGGATAGCGGCTATTTACTGGCTTTGGATAAATATTCAAAAAGATACCCGTCTGTAGCATATGAAAAAAAGATTGTATTTAACCAGCTTAACCAGCTGAAAGAAGCTGGGCATGACATGCAGCTGCACATTCATCCGCATTGGGAAGATTCCTTTTATACCGGCAATGGCTGGAAAATGAATACAGACCGTTACAGGCTGGATCAGTTTTCTGATGAATACATCCAGCAGATTATAACTTCGTATCATTCAATTATAACAGAGCTGACCGGTAAAGCTCCCATGGCTTTCAGAGCCGGAGGCTGGTGTATGCCTCCCTGGAATAAAGTTTCTGAAACATTTAAAAAACTGGGTGTCTGGATTGATAGCACCGTTTATGAAAAAGGTTTTTTGAATGAAGGAAACATTCAGTTTGATTTCAGTAAGGCACCGCAAGCAGACCAATGGCTGTTTGAGCGTGATCCGCTGGAGCAGGATTCCATTGGCTACTTCCTTGAATTGCCGATTTCTTCAGTACGTTTATCGCCGTTGTTTTTCTGGAATTTGTATGTGCGTGGCCGCTTAAACCGCCCGTTGCATTCATCCATGGGCGATGGTGTTCCCATGGCGCAGCCGGGCGTTCGGAATAAAGTTCTTACGAGCTATTCACAACAGGCATTGAGCTGTGATGGTTATTATGCATCCTTATTGAAACCTGAGTTTCAAAAGCGGTTGAAAAAGCAGGATGATACAATGGTTGTTATCGGCCACCCCAAGGCACAAAGTAAGTTTTCATTACAGATGCTGGATGAATTTGTTTTATCAGTAAAAGATTCCTGTACGTTTGTACGTTATTCAGATCTACAACAAGGTTGATTTTGGTAAAGCACGTATTACATCAGGAACTTGATCTCGAAAAATGGGATGCATTGATTTTACAATGCGCCGATGCAGATCCGTTTTTATTATCATCCTGGTTGAATATTGCAGCTCCGGGCTGGTCTGCATTCGTCGCAGATGATTACAAAGCAGTATTTCCGGTTTTTAGTAATAAAAAGTTATTGGGAATGTTCTTTGACCTGCCGAATTTTGTTCAGAAAATTTCACTCTACGGCGATCAGTCTTATGCAGATGAAATCAAACAGCAGCTCACTCTTTTACAGCAGAATTTTAAATACATCTGTTATACAACAGATGCCACCTTGGTTGAAGAGAAACAATATACTTCTCCCAGGCGACACCAGTTGCTGGAATTGAAAGACGGTATTCGCTTCCCGACAAAAGTATGGGGTAGGAATATCCGCAAGGCTCAAAGTGCGGAGCTCACAGCGCTTACTGCCGTACCGACAGAATTCTTTGTTGCGGCATTAAAAAAAGAATTAAAAGAAAAAGGCAATCCATATAAACAATCGGATTATGTGATACTACAGCAGTTGGCTGATATGGCTATTGCGAAAGGGTATGGATTCATCGAAGGCATTAAAGATTGCAATGGTGTGTTTACCTGCGGACAGTTTTACATATATATACACGGCCGGATTTATCTGGTGGCATGCTTCAGCAACGAGGCGGCGCGCCAGCATAGCCTGTTACATTACTTATTATATAAAATCATTCAGCAGAAATATGAACAGGATGGAATCCTTCGTGTTCATTTTGGCGGGTCAAATTTACCCGTGATTGCTGATTTTAATAAAAATTTCGGAGCACAGGATGAACAGTTTGTTTTAGTATATAAAAACAGACTCCCGTTTCCGTTCCGGATTTTCAAGCACGCATAATGAATAAAGCAACAATCATCGTTTCGGTAACAACCGATTTAATAACCGATCAACGCGTATACAAAGTATGCAATAGCCTGCATACGCATGGCTATAAAATTTTGTTGGTTGGCCGGAAGAAGAAGGATAGTATGCCCATGGATATACGGCCATATAAAACACATCGCTTTCATTTATGGTTTGAAAAGGGCCCGCTGTTTTATGCACAATACAACCTGTATTTGTTTTTTTATCTGCTGTTTCATAAAGTAGATATTTTACTGGCGAATGATTTGGATACCTTACTTCCGAATTACCTGGTATCGAAAATCAAACGGGTGTCACTGGCATACGACAATCACGAATATTTCACCGGTGTGCCTGAATTGATCGCGCGTCCAAGAGTACAAAAGATCTGGAAGAGTATTGAAAAATGGATCTTCCCGAAAGTGAAATACATCTATACAGATAATTTTGCAAAGAGAAGTTTGTTTGTAGAAGAATTTAAAAAACCTGTAGAAGTTGTGATGAATGTACCTATCCTACAGGAAAGTGCATTTGATCCTCAATACAAATTAGAAGGTGTCGAGAATAAATTTATACTGATCTACCAGGGGACGGGAATTAACGTGGCCCGCGGAACTGAAGAACTGACGATGGCTATGGAATACCTGGATGAGCGTTTCCTGTTGTTGTTTGTCGGAAGCGGAGATGTGATTGATGTACTCAAAGCTATTGTAAAAGAAAAGGCATTGGGGAATCGTGTACGGTTTGTACCGAAGGTACCTCATCATATCTTAAAGCAATATACTATGCAGGCGCAATTGGGAGTGACTGTTGATAAACCAATCAGCGAAAATTACATTTATAGTTTCCCGAATAAAGTATTTGACTATGTGCATGCCGGCGTACCTGTCCTGGCTTCTCGTTTACAGGAAGTAGAGCGTATCATGAATCTGTATGGGATCGGAACATTTGTTGAATCGTATGAACCAAAACACATAGCAGAGCGCATTCAATGGGTATACGATAATCCGCAGGCATACGCGGAATGGAAAAAAAATCTGGTGCAGGCAGCGAAGGAAATCAATTGGCAGGAGCAGGAAAAAGTATTGCTTGGGATTTACAACCGTATCTGCACAGAGAATGGTCTTGTGTAAATTTCAATAACAGATGATAAAAACGCAGATCAAAAATATTTTATTGAGCCTATATGCTTTAGTACCTCTTAAGAAACAATTGTTTTTGGTATGGAGGTCTTTATACATTCCTGCTCCGCAAATTTTTCGTCATTTATATTTTAAAGGGATTTTTAAAGTTGAAATTGATCCGCAGCATACTTTTTTAATGCATCACCACGGGACTGGTTTTGCAATGGAATCAGATCATTTCTGGAAAGGCGCAGGTGCATGCGAGAAGTATTCTATTCAGCTATGGATGAAGTATGTTCAGGTAAGTGATCTGATTCTTGATATTGGAGCTAATACTGGTACGTATTCATTGCTTGCTTCAGCATTGAATCCTGGTGCTGAAATCCACGCCTTTGAACCCGTTAAACGGATATATGAAAAACTGGCTTCTAACAATGCAATCAATCATTTTAATATTCAGTTGCATAATGTAGCCTTGAGTGATATTGAAGGTGAAATTTTTTTAGTGGATGAAGGCGGGAGAAATGAATACACGGCGCATGTATCTAAAAGCAATGTACCTGCATCGTATCCGGTAAAAAGTATACGATTGGATCATATGACAGATTTGTTTCAAGATAAGCAACATGTATTGATTAAGCTGGATGTGGAGCATCATGAAGCAGAGGTTTTATCGGGCATGGGAGCGCACTTGAAAAATCTGAGGCCTGTTATATTGCTGGAAGTTTTAGATAACGAACATACACAGCGGCTCAATGAGCTGTTTCAGGGATTGAATTATGTGTTTTTGGATATTGATGAGGAAAAGGGATATACTCCGGTTCAGGCAATACAAAAAAGTTCCGGGAATAATATTTTTTGCTGTCCGAAAGAAAAAGTTATTTAATACCTTCTTTCCATTTCATAAAATTGATGATCCGCCACAAGCGACCGGGATCGTTGGATGATTGGATGAGATTGAACCAATCTTTCTTCAATTTACTGTATAGAATAAATTCATCATCCTGTTCAGGTATAGAATCGTATAGTTCCTTATGGATTGCTTTATACCAGGCAGCTTCAGGCGTTGCATATCCAACCTTATCTCTTCTTAACCTGATTTCTTCCGGTAAAAAATTTTTAGTTGCTTTGCGCAATAAGTATTTGCTATGCCCCTTGTGAATTTTCAGTGATGCAGAAAGAGAAAATATTTTTTCAATCAGGATATGATCATCTGCGAAAGGAGTTCGTGATTCAACACCAAAACGCATAGAATTCCTATCGCCCATGCGTAAGAGCACCTTCAGGTCGGGACCACAAAATTGCTGATGTAAAAACTGATTAAGCGGCTGTAGTTTTTCTTCTTTTCTATAAGAAGAGATGTTTGATGAGAAAGATCTTACAAAATCCGTATTCAGGTATTTCTGAATCTGCGGTGTATAGATATTTTGCAGCAGAGGTAAGGATTGTATGGTTTGTTTTCCGAATTGTTTCAGAAATTTTTTAGGGCTATTAAAGCTGGAGAAATTCGGGCTTTTTATATTTTCAAGGAATACAGTATAATCTGAATGCGTGAGTGCATCCCACAGGAAGCAATTATAATGTTTCTGATAACCGCCGAATAACTCATCACTGCCTTGTCCGTCGAAGTTTATTTTAATGCCATGCTTTTGGAAATGTTGCATGAGCTTGTAATGCGAATACACGCTCATTGAAAAGAAGGGAATGTCCTGCGTATAAATCAGGTCATCCAGTTCTGTAGCAAGCTCTGTTGCGTTAGGTTCCACAATGTGCCAGTGTGTATTTTTTTGTTTCGCAATTTTTTCCGCCCAACTGAATTCATCTTCTTTAACATCCGGAAAGTGTGCTGTAAATAAATTGAGCAGGGTTGTGGAATGATTTTCAGACATCATGGCAAGCAGATGCTGAACAATCGTGCTGCTATCCAGGCCTCCGCTCAGACTGGCTCCCAGCGGCACGTCAGATCGCATGCGGATCCGGATCGATTCTTTTAGCTGGTGTTGAATTTCTTCAACTTGTGTATCCAGCTGTTGTTTCGTATAGCTTTCCCAGGCTGTATTATATTCGAGCTGGTAATAATTTTTTATTTCATGGATGTTGGAATCCAGATCATAGATAAAATATTCGGCAGGTTTTAATTCACAGATATCATTGAATAAGGTAGAACGTATGGTTTCATGTTTACCATGTACCAGATATTCCCAGGCAGCTTCTGTATTAATCTCTGTATCGGTGAGATGCGTCAATGCCTTGATTTCAGAGGCAAATGCGAAGAACGCATCCGTTGCTGTATAATATAAAGGTTTAACGCCGAAACGATCCCGACTGCCGAAGAGGATGTTTTTCTTTCTGTCGTAAATAACAAAGGCCCACATACCATTTAATTTTTCAAGCATGTGAATGCCCCATTCCTGGTATGCTGCCAGAAGCACTTCGGTGTCTGTACTTGTTTTGAATGTATATCCTTTCTGTATTAACGTTTGACGGATTTCAATATAATTGTACACCTCACCATTGTATACGATCCAAAGATCATCTGACAGGCACATCGGTTGGTGCCCGTTGGGACTGAGATCAAGGATTGTAAGTCTCCGATGTCCTAAACCCAAAGAGGCATGCTGGTTGAACGCTTCTTCAACCGCATGTTTTGGCGTGTAGGGAAGTGTATATTCTAAAACAGATTTTGGCGTCGCTTCTCCGTAGTAACAGTTTTGTGAAGCAGCATGCATGAAAAAATAGCCTTCATCATCAGGACCGCGGTGTGCAAGTAACTCCGTTGTTTTTACCAACAGCGGAACAATGTTTGTATTGCCTTGTTTACTTACGATGCCACTGATGCCACACATATGCTGTTACGGAAAAAGTTTAAAAGATGGAAGAACTGCTTTCAGTGGTAAATGATTTTGCTGCCTGAAAATCAGTATTAATAAGAATGCATATACCATATAACTTAAACTGGTTGAAAGCGCCAGTCCTTCAATGCGGTAATAATACATTAGTGGTATAGAACCTGATAATGCTACAAGTGTTGATATAAGCGAGGAGTAGTTATTGATTTTAAACTGGCCGGTGCCTGCAAAATAATTCCAGTATATCTTCCCATAGGCTGCTATGAGTGTGCCAGGCAATAAGATGGCTATATAATGTGTTATACCTACGAAGTCATTTCCGAAAAGCAACAATAAAAATGATTCAGGTATACAAAATAAAAGTATCAAGGCAGCAAAGCTATACCAAAAAGCAACCGATGCAAAGGATTGTGTTTTTTCTATCTGCTGTTGTCTGTTCATTGAAGCTGCAATCTGGGGATACAGCCAGGTAGCCAGTGTATTACTGATTATCCATACTGCTTCAACCAGGGAAGCTGCAGCTGCATAAATCCCAAGTTCTTTAATATCTCCCAGGATTAAATAAATCAGATAAAAGCCAATACGCATGTTCGCAAAGTTTAGCAGATTGCTGTACTGGGCTATTAAACCATTTTTAAGCGCGAAACCGATCGTTTTGTCTGATCTACCTGGCTGGAAGTTTGTATTGAAATAAAATTTTAACAGGAAAAATAAACCAGTGATAATTGTTACTGTATAAGAGTAGAGTAAAGCCATGCAGAATGCTTCTGTCGTAAGGTTTGTTTGCAGCATCAGCCAGACAAATGCCATGCTTGTAATTGCCTGGACGCCATTCATACAGTTGAAACCAATACTTTGACGGGTAGCTTGCAGCTGGTAATTAATGCCCGTAATAACAGCCAGCAAAAAGCTATTGATAAATAAATAGGGAAGTAGTTCACGCGTTTGAATGTGTGTGTAATAAAGTACAACAGGTACTACAATACTTGCGAGTAAACTCCATGCTATGCCGGAAAAAAATAATTTTTTAAATGGTACGTGTTGTGTTAAATAAATATATCCGGGACCGAAAATAATTTCACTGACCAGTTGTACGATTGTGACGTTAGCAATAAATATACTGAGCGTTCCTCTTCCTTCTGCCCCCAGAAGTTTTGCTGAAACTATAAACACGACAAAGGTGCTTATAGCTATCAGCAAACGAACAGCGAAGGTGCCTAAGAGGATTTTTTTAGTCATTATCTATTGAATAAATATCATGGAGTTTTTGAACGATACGTTCTGCTGTATTTCCGTCCCATAGCTCAGGAATATCAGAGTTTTTCCATTGGTTTGATTCCAGTTTAAACAGTAAGTTCTGGAGGCTTTCAAGATTTACAGCAAGTTCATTCGAACCTGTAGAAATTGTTTCCGGACGTTCGGTTGTTGTCCGGTAAGTAATGCAGGGAACTTTCATGAATGTTGTTTCCTCCTGGATACCTCCGGAATCGGTGATTACAGCTTTGGCATTCTTTTGCATGTAAAGAAACTCCAGGTAACGAAGGGGTTCAATGAATTCGATATTGCTGATCTCATTGAATATGGAAGTGCCGCGCAGCATTTTTTCTGTGCGTGGATGCACCGGGAAAATGCATTTTCTGTTTCCGATAGAACGGGAAACTGTTCGGAGAATGTCTGCCAAGACATCCGGGTTGTCTACATTGTCGGCCCGATGCAGGGTTAGCAGATAATAATTATTTTCTTCAAGGGAATAGATTCTGAATATGTCAGGCTTTTGCGCAAAGGGAAGAGTCTTGATCAGGGAATCAATCATGATATTTCCTACAAAGAAAATCTGTTCCTCTTTGATTCCTTCTCTCAGCAGGTTATTACCCGCCTCTCTGGAAGTAATAAAGAAATAATCGGTGATGGAGTCTGTAAGGATGCGGTTGATCTCTTCCGGCATCTTACGGTCATGTGAGCGCAGGCCTGCTTCAATATGGATCAGGTCTTTGTGAAGTTTCTTTGTAACAATACTGCATGCCATGGTTGAAGTAACGTCTCCAACAACAATAACCGCTTTGGCTGAATGGTCTTTCAGGAATTCTTCAAAGCCGGTAATGATTTCACTTGTTTGTTTATTCTGGCTTCCTCCTGTAATACCCAGGTGATAACTTGGAGCAGGGATTGCGAGGTCTTCAAAAAAAACTTCATTCATAAGCGGGTCATAATGCTGACCTGTATGCACGAGCGTATAATTGATTTTTTCTTCTTTTAAAAGCTTATGAATTAAAGGTGCAATCTTAACAAAATTGGGACGGGCACCTGCAACAATGATTATTTCTAACATTCTTTTGTTGAATTGTTCTATAAAAATAATGAAATCCTTTATCTTCACTAAATATAACGGTAAGCATTTCCAATTATTCCTGGCCTGTGAAAAATAAATACATTATTGCGGTTGTGGGTCCTACGGCTGTGGGTAAAACGGCCTTATCCATTGCATTAGCCAAACGTTATAAGACCTGCGTGTTATCGGCAGATTCGCGCCAGATCTATAAGGAGTTAAGCATTGGCACGGCAAAGGCAAGTATGGAAGAGCAGGACGGAGTGCCGCATTATTTTGTAGATTCTTTATCCATTGAAGAGCCGTTTAATGCAGGGATTTTTGAACGGGAAGGATTACAGTTACTGGATGTATTGTTTAAAAAACATGATGTTGTTATCCTCTGCGGCGGGACAGGCTTGTATGTGAAGGCCTTGCTTGAAGGAATGGATGAACTGCCTGAAACAGATCAGGAACTGCGGGAGGCACTGAACAAGGAATTTGCAGAAAGAGGTCTGGAGGCAATGGTGGAAGAGCTGAAAGAAATAGATGATGCAACCTATCAGCAAATTGATCTGCAGAATCCTTCACGTGTTTTCAGGGCGATCGAAGTGTACCGGCAAACAGGGAAACCGCTTTCGGTTTTTAAAACAGGTACAAAAAAAGAGCGGCCGTTTAAAAGTATTAAGATTGGTTTGAATATGCCGAGGGAGGATCTGTATGAACGTATTGACCGGAGAATGGATCTGATGCTTGCGGCAGGGCTGGAAGAGGAGGCGCGTGCCAATATAAAATATAGAAACCTGAATGCCCTGCAAACGGTAGGATACAGTGAGATATTTGGTTTTATTGATGGGGACTATGGCCGCGAAGAGATGGTGCGTCTGTTGAAGCGTAACAGCCGGAGGTATGCCAAGCGTCAGTTGACGTGGTTTAGCAGAGATGCCGAAGTGGTTTGGTTTCACCCTGGGGAGCTAAAAGAGATTGAATCCTTTATTGAATCCCATCTTCAATAAAATGCATTTAAAATAAAAAAAAGGAAAGAGATTACTCTTTCCTTTTTTTATTTTAAATGTCAATGAAAACTATACTTCGTATTTTCTGCCATTTAACTTTTCTGCCAGTGAAAGCAGATCTTCATTTATTGGTTTTCTTTTTGTGATTGTATCAATGAAAGGTGTATAAACAACTTTGTGATCGATAATTCCTGCCATTACATTTGCTTTACCTTCCAGTAAACCTTCAACAGCAGCCAGACCCAAACGGCTGGCTAATACGCGATCAGCTGCAGATGGACCGCCTCCACGTTGAACGTGGCCTAATGTAGTTACTCTGCAATCCAGTTGAGGCAGAGCTTCTTTGATATCTCTTGCAATCATACTTGCACGGCCTTCTTGATGACCTTCTGCAACAATGATAATATGAGAAGCTTTAGCATCGCTTGTGCCATGTTTCAAACGATTTATGACAACATTTTTGTCATAAGGAAACTCCGGTATAATAGCCATTTCCGCTCCGCCTGAAATAGCAGAACGAACAGCAATATATCCTGTATCACGACCCATTACTTCAATGAAGAATACACGCTCATGTGCATCTGCTGTATCCCGGATCTTGTCGATTGCTGCAAGGCAAGTGTTTACTGCCGTGTCATATCCAATAGTGAAATCTGAACCGTATAAGTCGTTGTCAATTGTACCAGGTGCACCAACGCAAGGAATCTGGTATTCATTGTAAAATAATTCAGCACCCGTGAAAGTGCCGTTGCCACCAATGGCAACCAAACCGTCAATGCCAAATTTCTGGATTTGTTCAAATGCCTTTCTTCTGCCTTCCGGCCTTCTGAATTCTTCGCTTCTGGCAGATTTTAAGATCGTTCCGCCTTTTTGAATGATATTGCTAACAGCACGATTGTCAAGTTCGATAAAGTTCCCATTAATCATCCCGTCATATCCCCGAACTATGCCATAAACCTCGAGGTTATGGTAATGACCTGCACGAACCGCTGCACGGATACATGCATTCATACCTGGAGCATCCCCTCCAGAAGTATACACTGCTATTTTTTTCATTATTAATGAGTTGTCAAACAAATTCAAATAAAGAGGTGGATTTTTGGAGGCAAATACTACCCAATCAGCATTCCAACGCCCAATTTTACTAAAAAAATCATACAATAGAAATCAAATGCATGCTCTTTATTGAATTTAAGGTTAAAATAAATAGACACTTTTTATTATTTAGAGTAAATTCGTCTCTACGTTGCATGAAAAGGAAGCCGCAGAAATGAACAATACCCCACCATTTTTAACCATAATAACTGTCGTCTACAATAACCTTCCGGGCCTGCAGTATACCTTTCAATCGATCCGCCAACAAACGTGTACGGATTTTGAATGGCTGGTTATTGATGGAGGCTCTACAGATGGCACCAAAGAATGGCTTACGCAATTGCCTTTTCCTTTATTGACATTTGTTTCTGAAAAAGACTGTGGCTTGTACGATGCCATGAATAAAGGATTGAAAATGGCTTCAGGACAATTTGTATGGTTTATGAATTCAGGAGATGGAATTTACAGTGCAGATACGGTTGAACACCTGAAGCTCCATGGTTCACACGCGGATATCCTGTATGGAGAAACCATGCTGGTTGATGAGCAAGGAAACCAGGTTGGTATAAGATCTGAAAAAACAACCCGTGTACTGCCTTCAACATTAACCACGCGCTCGATGATTATGGGCATGGTTGTGTGTCATCAATCGTTTATTCCCAAACGTACAATTACTGCTCCATATCAGCTGAAGTACAGATTCAGCGCTGATATTGACTGGGTAATCTCCTGTCTGGAAAAATCAAAAAATACAATCAATTGTAACAGCATTCTTTCCAATTATTTGGTGGGAGGACTATCCATACAAAATCAAAAGACAGGCTGGAAAGAACGCTGGTCTATTTACGTAGAACATTATGGTTTAATCTATACCACTTTTGCCCATTTTTATATTGTGATTCGGTATATTTGGAAATATATCTTTTTCAATAAAAAATATTAATCGTAACCGAATTGAGTATATATTGATTTTCAGATGCACGGATTAAAAAATAAAGTTGTACTGGTTACCGGCGGAACAGGTTCTTTAGGATCAAGATTAATTGAAAAGTTACTGCGTACCCCTGAAATCGGACAAAAAAAGATTATTGTTTTCTCCAGGGATGAATTGAAACAATCGGAGATGCAAGCGAACTACCAGGCCGAATCTGAAGCGGGTAAAATCAGTTTTATTTTGGGAGATATCCGTGATGCCGAAACATTATGCAAAGCGCTGATTGATGTTGATGTGGTTTTTCATACGGCTGCATTAAAACATGTGCCGGCAACAGAAAGCAATCCACGGGAATGCGTGAAAACCAATGTTATTGGAGCAATCAATCTTATTGACGCCTGTTTACAGCAAGGCGTGTCAAAAGTGATTGCACTATCTACAGATAAAGCAGCTTCTCCTGAAAGTGTGTACGGAGCTTCCAAATTGATTTCTGATAAATTATTTATTGATGCGAATAAATATGGCGTAACAAAGTTCTCCATTGTTCGTTTTGGAAACATCCTTGGATCACGCGGTTCGGTACTTCCATTATTCATGGAACAGAAAAGCAAAAAAGCATTGACGATCACGCATCCGGAAATGACTCGTTTCTGTATTACATTTAATGAAGCTGTAAACGTGTTGCTATTTGCTTTGGAACATTCGTTAGGCGGCGAAGTGCTTGTACCAAGAAGTCCGTCATTCCGGATTGAAGATCTTGCAGATGTAGTGTGTGCGGGTTGTGAAAAGACCTACATAGGCATAAGGGTAGGAGAAAAGCTGCATGAAGATATGATTACTGAGGATGATGCACGTTATACGCTTGAATCTGCAGAATATTTTATTTTGTTACCTAATAAACATGATCCAGAGATTGAAGCATACTGGACAAGCTCTTTCGGTGCAAGAAAAATTGAAAATCCTTTTTGTTTACGTTCTGATAATAATTCAGTCTTTTTATCAAAACAACAACTGGCACAACTAATAAATCAAATTTAAAATCTATTATTTATTTCTTATATCATGAAAAATATATTTTCCGGGAAGTTTGCATACCATCTACTTGCGCTGTTTGCATTACTCGTTTTGACAACAATCTACTGCAAACCTGTTTTAGATAATAAAAAATTAGCTCAGCACGATTTGGTACAAGCAACCGGTGCTGCACAGGAACTTGAAACATACCATAAAAAAACGGGCGAATATCCGTTATGGACAAACAGTATGTTTGGAGGTATGCCTTCCTATACAGTTAAAATAGATTATGATAACTCCTGGACTGCCAAAGCTGCTTCATTTGTTTCGTATATCCTGCCGGACCCCATCAATTATATATTCCTGCTGGTTGGCTGCTTTTATATTGCAATGGCAGCTATGGGTAACAAACCGCTCTACTCTTTTTTAGGAGCTATTGCATTTGGATTCAGTTCTTTTGGATTGATCAGTCTTGAAGCAGGCCATGCGTCTAAAGTATTAGCTATCGCTTTTTGTGCGCCATTAGCGGCTGGCATCGTGTTAGTGTATAGAAGAGAATATTTAAAAGGTGCTTTACTGACAGCGATTTTTATGATGATGGAATTGTACGCAAATCACATTCAGATTACGTATTACCTGGCCATCGCGCTTGTTGTTTATGCAATTGTTGAATTTGTACGTTCGATTCTTTCCAAAAAGATTAAAGAGTTTTTTATTTCAAGCGCAATCGTGTTAGGTATCAGTATTGTTGTGCTGGGCTCTATGGCAACACGTTTTTGGGTAATGTATGAATATCAAAAATACACAATCAGAGGCCCTGCAGAATTAACGCCGATAAAAACTGCGGGAGAAGGAAAAGAAGAAGTGAAATCTGAAAGTGGTTTGGATAGAGATTATGCATTCAGCTGGAGTTACGGTGTTTCTGAAACATTCAATTACCTGATACCAAATTTTAAAGGAGGTAAATCCGGTGCTGCTTTAGATGAAAAATCAGCGATCTATGAAACGATAGAAGACAGTTTCGGGAAAGAAAATGCCGCAAAGTTTGCCAAGGCAGAGCAATGGCCGATTTACTGGGGTGACCAGCCGGGCACCAGCGGACCTGCCTACATGGGGGCAATCGTTTGCTTCTTGTTTGTGCTGGCTCTTTTTGTAGTAAGAGATCCGATGAAGTGGTGGATGCTGGGAGTAGTGATTGTATTTACGATGCTGGCATGGGGTCAGAATTTTCCGCAGTTCAACTATTTCGTATTCGATCATTTCCCTATGTACAACAAGTTTCGTGCGGTAACAATGATTCATGCCATAGTGGCCATGTTTATGGTATGGTTATCTGTCTGGGGGTTAAGTGAATTATTGGATACCGATAAACAAAAATTAAAGAAATATTTGCAGTTCAGCATCGGTATCGTAGGCGGGCTGGCTTTAATATTCTGGCTTTTTGGTTCATCGTTCGAATCGTTTGAAAAAAGTGATGCTATAGCGGCAGAGAAATCTAAAAAGGATTTTATAGAATCATGGACACAGGCTTCTCAGAAACCTGAATTTGCCAATGCCATGTATGAAGCATTATTGACAGATCGTGCTGCCGCATTATCTGCAGATGCTGTGAGATCGTTGCTGTTTATATTACTGGCGGGCGGTATATTGTACCTGTATGCGGCTACAGATGTACTTAAGGTTGAATATTTAATCCTTGCGTTGACCTTGTTTATATTAGTAGATGAATGGCAGGTAAGTAAGCGTTACCTCAATGATGCGGACTTTAAAAAACGTAAGTCGAATAAGCTTAGCGTTGCGCCAACAGATGCCGATAACCGCATTCTGCAGGATCCGGATCCGAACTTCAGGGTGTATAATGCAACGGTCAGTACATTTAATGATGCAACAACTTCTTATTTCCATAAATCCATAGGCGGCTATTCAGCAGCGAAACTTAGAAGGTTCCAGGATCTGGTTGACCGTCAGATCAGCAATAATAATATGAATGTTCTGAACATGTTGAATACAAAGTATTTCATTGTTCAAAACCCATCCAATGGTGAACCGGTTGCCCAGACAAACCCTGCTGCTTTGGGGAACGCATGGTTTGTGCAGGATGTGCTTACAGCAAAAAATGCTGACCAGGAAATGGCTTTGATGGATAGCTTGAATCCAAGACAAACAGCAGTCATTTCAGCAGAATATTATGCAAAAATCAATTCATTTAAACCTGTGTATGACAGTGCTGCGACTATCAAGCTGACTTCATACAACCCTGAAAAATTAACGTATGAGTATAACGCGGCAACACCACAGTTAGCGGTGTTCTCAGAAATCTACTACAACAGCGGATTGGGCTGGAATGCCTTTATCGATGGAAAACCGGCTGATCATATCCGGGTAGATTATCTGTTAAGAGGCATGCAAGTACCTGCCGGAAAACACGTGATTGAATTTAGATTTGAACCACAGTCTTACCATAAAGGAGAAACAATTTCGTTAATATTCTCAATCATATTTGTGATTGGTTTGGGTGGTGCTATATATTTATTCTATAAAAAAAGCGCAGTAGCAGCATAAGCTATCCGGGCAATAAAAAGTCAGGGCCTGTTGAATGCTTCAACAGGCCCTGACTTTTTTAATTTATGAAGTTCGAAAGTTATTTCTGACCAATCGTAATAACGGACAAGCCGGCACGGTTAAAAATAAGTTTGTCAACTATTCTGAACAAAGGCACCAGCCTATTGTAGAATTTCAATTGCCCTTCCGGAATAATTTTATTTTTTAACAAGCGTCCTGATACAAACCAGCCGGGAATTCCGGCAAAGTTGAAATAGCGGCTCTTGACAATTTTGAAATTAGCCTTTATAAAAAGATCATTTAAACTACGGGTATTATATCTTTTATAATGCTCTAACTCTTTATCAAAACGGTTATATAAAGCTTGATAAGCAGGAACTAAAATAATAAGATTACCGCCTTTTTTCAGCAGCTTATGACAGTTGCTTATGGCCAAAGCATCCTGTTCAATATGCTCAACAACATTTAAGGCAAATATGGTGTCAAAGGATCCAAATAAATGCAGGTATTTATTATCAAAATCCGGATCCACCAGGTCAAACAAAATCATTTTCTTTTTATTGAAAGAAGGAAAACGTTTGCTCAATGCTTCAAGGTAATTTGATCGGATATCTGATAACGTAATCGATAATTTATTCTCAATAAAAAACTGTGAAATATTACCAATGCCAGAACCAACTTCTAAGATCTCACCTGAACAATAAGGACGGATCACATCGAAAAACCATTTGTTAAGCTTATCTGCATCGGAAAGGACAGACAGAGTATCCATTCCTTCGATATCAATTTCTTTGTATGTAAAGCTTTGGCTCATTTCTAGAATAGGGAATATTTAATGATACAATACAATGCTCTGAAAGCATCTTTCATCCCGATTTTTTTGCCTTCCTCGTACGTACGCCCATAATAAGATATACCAACCTCATAGATACGTATATCCGGGACTTTAGCGATTTTAGCTGTTACTTCCGGTTCAAATCCGAAGCGGGTTTCTTTAAGGGAAATATTCTTGATGATGTCTTTTTTGAAAACCTTATAACATGTTTCCATATCTGTTAAATTCAGATTGGTAAACATATTGCTTGCCATGGTCAGCATTTTATTGCCGATTGTATGCCAGAAAAATAAGATTCTGTGTGGTTTTCCGCCAATAAAGCGGGAACCATATACAACATCGGCAAAACCTTCTATGATCGGTTGTAACAGCAGATTATACTCGCGCGGGTCATACTCAAGATCGGCATCCTGGATGATGATTACGTCACCGGTAGCTTTTTCAATACCTGTATGTAATGCAGCACCTTTACCTTTATTAACGTCATGGTTATAAAGTGTAATATCGTGGCCCGGATGTTCGGCTATATATTGTTCAATGGTATTTTTAGTATTGTCTTTCGAACAATCGTTTACTAAGATAATCTGCTTTTGAATGTTATTGCTTAATGAGACATCTAATACACGGTTGAGAATTAAATGTATGGTATGCTCTTCGTTGTAGGCAGGAATAACAATAGATAAAGTATTGATCATTTGATGATTATTAATCCTGTAAGTTAGGATTTTTATTGAGCATTTTCAATGAAAATCCTAAAATTATGGCTTTGGAGGAGGTTTGAAAGAAGAAGCATTAAAGCAAATTTCTATATACCGATTCGTATGCTTTGCTGATTTTTTCAGGAAGATATTTATCCAGGGCTTTATTTCTGGCATTTAATTTTAAAACATCCGGAGATTCGTTGTTAATGATAAAATGAATGCCATTAGCCAGGTCGATTTCGTTTTTATAAGCTGCCAGGTATCCGTTTTTTTTGTGGTCAATCATTTCAGGTAAACCGCCTGTATGGAAAGCTACCACAGGAACTCCGCAAGACATTGCCTCAGCAACTGTATTCGGTAAATTGTCTTCCAGGGATGGACTGATATAGGCATCTGCAACAGAATAGATCTCTGAAATATCTTTTGGATTGATTTTGCCCAGATAATTTACCTTGAAAGGCAAATGATTAAATGCTTCCGAAACATTATTTTTAATGGCACCGAACACGGCAATTTCAAGTGTGTTGTTTGAATAATGCTTAGCTAAATGGGTAAGCGCATCTTTAAAATATTGAAATCCTTTTCTCGGATCTTCAATACTCATAGAACCAAAAAGCAATATTTTTTTATCTGTTGGAAGCTGGTATTTCAAACGCATTTTCATGGTGTCATGCGGAATAAAATCTTCTACAGGCAAAGCATTTGGAATGGAAGTCACGTGAAAATTTTTCAGAATGGAGCTTTTGGATGCTTCTGTCGTGAGCCACTGGCTGCAGCCAACGATGGTAAGTTTACTGGCATGCTTAAAAATAACGGATTTCTGTGCATGCTGCTTTGCTGATAAATCAGCGGCAGCTGGGTTTTTAAGGAACGGACAATTGCCACAACCATTCAAATATGCCGCGCATGTACCAGGATAATGACAGCCACCTGTAAAATACCAGAAATCATGCATAGTAATAACAACCGGCTTGCCTGAATTGAAAATTTTATCCAGGCCATTTAAAGAAATAAACCCCTGATTGATCCAGTGCAAGTGAATAATATCAGCTTGTTGAAAAGCGCTGTTTTGGGTAATATCAAAACCAATAGGGGCGGTCGAAAAACTAAATCGTACAGACGGGTTTTTTTCATCAAATAGAAACAAAAATTTCTCAAAGGCCAAAAAAAGAAAAGATTTTAGTTTGCCCAGAAAGGCATCATCTTCATAAGAAAAAGATGTGATGGATGACTGATTACGGGAAGCCTTTGTAAGATAACTGACTTCGTTTTTTTTTCTTAATACCTCTAACAGTCTGTTTGCTGCTATAGCTGCACCTCCCTGATGGTGAAAGGTACTGATCATACAAACGTTTATATTTTTTGACATTGGCAAGGCTGTTAAAGTTTTATTTATAAAGTATCCGGACGGTTGATTCTATAGACAGCAAAATCGGTATTCTTAAATACCAACTGCAATACTGCATAATGAATGATTGGTGTACGGTATGAAATATAATAATCAGCTTTTGAATGGATCAAAGATTTCTCATCTGTATATTGTCTGATCGCATTTAGGTCTTTTTCTAAGCGATGTGCGAGGGGCTTGAAAAAACAAAGAATATCAGTTGTATCTGTATGCGATTTAATAAACGCATATAATTCTTTTGATTCGGTAGTGTGAATAGCGTCAGTATTTTTTATGAACTTAAACTGAATGACACAGATAAGGCCGCTTACAGCAATAGTACTGACCAATAACAGAGGAAGGCTTCGGGTAATAATACTATTGTATATATTTTTTATTTGTATGCAGCCAAGCCAAAGGAAATGAAGGTAGATCGGTAAAAGCGGAATGATGAAGCGATAACCTTGTTTACTTGGCCAGATAATAAACACACCCATAACAATGACTGTAAATAAAATCAGATCCAGATTTTCCTTGAATCTGCTGTATATGCCATAGATGCTTATGCCGAATAGCAGTAAAGAAATCATATAAATAAATCCGGAAATGATTTGTATGCCCTTGAATGCAGGCAAAAAGGGTATTGCCAGCTCCCATAAGTTAAAAGGGTAGGCTGCGAACAATTCAACATAATACCAGATGTTTTGTAAAATTGTTGGCAGGTCAGTTAAAAGAAGGTATTGAAGATAGCTGCCTGAATCTATTTTATATAGTAATGATAATCCTTTAGAGAGCAATAAAAATAATACATAGGGAAAAGCAAGCAATAAAATATTTTTCCGGATGGGATATGTTTTCCATTGTTGTAACTGGTGAAATGAGAGCAGTGGTAAAAATAAGATCCCTGTACTTCTGAATACGTAGGATGCAAAAATAATACCTACCAATTGCGTATAGAATAAATATGGATTTTGAACGCTGTTTTTTTGTAGCCGGGCAAAAAACAGAAACGTAAAGAAGAGGAAGGGAATATCAGATCCGATGGTGTCTGATTGAATTACCATTTGTGGATGTAGGCCAAAGCAAATAGTAATAAAGGCTGCCACTTTCGTACTATCAGTACGCAGTTTGAAGAATGTGTAAATGATATATAAACTGGCTGCCCAGAATAGAAGCATGATCATTTTCATGGCATAAAAATTTACACCAAATAATTTAATAACCGGGGCAAGTGATAAAGCTGTTCCAACGGGATATAAATAGGGGCCCGTTAACCTGTCTGAATTATCCATGGCAAACTTATTCGTTTCGAACAGCGCGTTCGTGGTCCCGTCAACGATTGAAATAGCCTGTGAAACATATAAAGCGAAATCATCCCCCCAGTTGTGCCCGTCATCTATGGTTAAGTAAGAACAGGAAACCAGGAATAAAACCAGAATCCATCTGTTGGTCAGCAATCGGTACAGAGAAGACGATTCTATATGCATCATGTCGGGATAAGGATTATTTTAAGAAAAGGTTGATAAGATATTCAAAACGGTCTTTCCAGGAAACTTTAAAAAACAGGCGAAATGCTTTTAAAATATTGGGATCTTCGTGAATCGGATAGATGAACCGTATCTGTTTTGATGTGTGATTTATATCAACGTGATATTTATTGGTTGCAGGGGAGTGTACGCCTGAACTGTCGTTTCCGAAATTCATGGCAACACTATTCACCGGATACAGACAATAAGCATGGTGCTTAAAATGTGCATAGCACCAGCGTATGGCCCATGAATTTATTTGCCCGGTCATTTGACGGTGAAGCATTTTAGAAAGGTCCACACCTCCTTTATTAAACAGATCCTGTTGATTTTTATCAGTAGCAAAAGCAGCATAATCTTTCATTTCCCAATCGGCGCTTGTCCATCTGTCTTTCCAGGTAGCCCAGCCCCAGGATGAGGCACGGGGAGAAATCAATACATCGTCGGTATAAGATTGGGGTATTTTGAAAGGGAACCGGTAACCGCTAATCGAAAACAGGTCTTTTTTATCTTCGTAAAATTCCAGAGCGTTATTCATGTAGGTAAGAAAATTCTCAGCCGTTAAAATATCGTCTTCCAGGACAATTGCCCGGTCGTGTTTACTGAGAATTTCAGAAACTCCATTGATCACAGAGTAGGCAAGGCCTTTATTCGTTTCCTGCATAGAAACCGACACATGCTTAAAGCCTGTGCAGGTTGATATAATATTCCGTACGGCAGTTATTGCCTCTTTGTCTGATTCATTCTTAGGGCCATCTGAAAAAATGTATAAATCGCTGTCTGCTGCTAAATCGTTTTTTTGAAGAGCAGAAAGTGTTTTTAATGTATGCTCCGGGCGGTTATAAACAAATAGAATAATTGGTGCTGGCCTCATTGGATATATATCAATCCGTAAAGATAAATACTTCAATACGATTAATATCTTTTTTGTGATCCAAATAATGCAATTTTCACTATGGGAGTAGTATTTTAACTATATTTGAGGCCATAAAATCAGAGAATGGGTATTATAATCCGACAGAGCTTTAAGAGTACGTTGCTTTCATATACAGGGATCATCATCGGGATGGTTAATGTATTGTGGTTGATGCCTCAGTTTTTCTCGCCCGAACAGATTGGTTTGTTCCGGTTGTTGCAGGATATTCCCATACTTGTTGCGTCTTTTATGCAGTTCGGTGCGGCCAATGTTGCCGATCGGTTTTTTCCGAAATTCAAAACAGAAGACGGTAAACATAACGGCTTTCTATTTCTATTATTGGTTTATCCATTCCTGGGGTATCTGTTGTTTCTCTTGTCTTACTGGCTTTTTCAAACAGATATTGTTGCTGTTTATGAAAGTAAATCACCGTTGTTTACAGACTACATGGCTTATCTGGTGCCTTTGTCTTTATTCACTATGTACTCCAGCATTTTTGAAACATACGCGCGTATTCACATGCGCATCGTAGTGCCTACTTTCGTGCGGGAAATTATTTTACGTATCTTATTTGTATTGCTGATTGCCGGATATGCGCTGCAGTTTTATGATTTTGGATTTACCATTATCCTTTATGTATTGAGTTATGCATGTGCGCTTGCATTGCTGGTTGTTTACACTATATCCACTATGACGTTTTATCTGAAGCCGCAATTGGAATTTCTGGATAAAACGTTGGTGAAGAATATTTTTGCTTTTGTTGCATTCATTGTTCCCGGTACCGCAGGTTCATTGATTGCTTCCAAGATTGATACGTTGATTATTGGTGCAGAACTTGGTCTTGCAGAGATCGCTATTTATAACCTGGCTTTTTTTGTAGGGTCAATTGTAGATATGCCTAAAAGAGCGTTGTCGCAAATCAGCCTGCCGATCATTTCAAATGCCTGGGCACGGAATGATTTATCAGAAATTGATACCATCTATAAAAAAAGTGCTATCAACCAGGCGCTGCTTGGGGCATTAATATTTTTAATGATCTGGCTGAATGTAGATACATTGCTGGCATTAGTACCGAAGCATGAAATATATGCACAGGGTAAATATGTGATTTTGTTTATTGCGCTTGGAAGACTGGCAGATATGGCTACGGGCGTAAATTCTGAAATCATCATCACCTCTGTATACTACAGGTTTAATCTTATTTCCATGATGGTATTATCTGTATTGACAGTAATTACCAATTTGATCTTTATAAAACAGTATGGTATTAATGGCGTTGCTTTCGCTGCCTTACTAACGGTTTGCATTTTTAACGCCATGAAGATGATCTTTCTTTGGGTACGCTTAGGGATACAGCCATACAATTGGTCCATGGTGAAGTTGCTGGGTGTTATATTGGGCGTATTATTGCTGTTCTACTTCTGGCCCCAGCAACAGCAAACATTATGGCTGTCTATGATCATGATTGCCGTCCGTTCGCTGGTAATCGCTGTTCTTTTTGTAGCAAGTGTATATCTGCTGAAGATCTCAGAAGATTTTAACCATACATTGAAAAACTTAACATCTATCATTAAAACTTTTAAAGCTGAATCCAAGAAATGAGATCCGTAATAAATCCTCTGTACAGAATATATTTATCCTGGCTGCCGTATCTGAAATTCAGGCCTGATAAATGGATCTATGAAATCGTACGCTTTACAAACGATTACAGGTTGTATAAATCGCAGCAGAAAAACCAGAATTTCGAAACATCGGTTTCTTACTGGTATCCGTGCTTGACAGACAGAACATCAAACACACCATTGGATCCGGTATATTTTTTCCAGGATAGCTGGGCGGCATCAAAAATATTTGAATACAAACCAGCATCACATGTAGATATTGGCAGTGCTGCAAAAACCATTGGTATCCTGTCTCAATTCGTTCCGATTACGATGGTGGATATCCGCCCCATTGCCTTGCAGATGAAAGGACTTCATTTTAAGCAAGGTACTATTTTAGATCTTCCTTTTGAAACCGCATCACAGGATTCTGTATCATCTCTTTGCGTGATTGAACATATTGGTTTGGGCAGATATGGCGATCCTATTGATCCATGGGGCAGTGAGAAGGCCATAGCAGAGTTGCAACGTATTACAAGAACGGATGGCATTATTTTATTCTCTGTTCCTATTGATTCAACATGTAGAGTGTATTTTAATGCTCACAGGGCTTTCACAAAAGAATATATTCTGAACTTATTCTCATCATGTGAATTGATGGAAGATAAATATATTTATGGCACCGAACTGGTTGATACCTACAATCAGTCAAAAGGCTTTGGTATTGGCTTGTATAAATTCAGAAAAAAATAATATGCGGTTTACCATCAAAAACAGAAGCTCTTTCAGACGAATCAGTATTGCCGTGTTGAACAGGCTGCAGGATTTTTTACTGAATTCAAATAATGCAAATATCCAGTCTAATGGAGAATTACGGTTTGTACGTGAATATGTTCAATCTTTGAAATCTGGTGAAACTTATACATTCTTCGATATTGGTGCGAACAAAGGTGAGTACACAGAATTGCTGACAAAGCTTTCTGATAAAGCTAAACTGAATTATACGGTTCATTTGTTTGAGCCAGTTGCTTATACATTTGAGAATCTCAAAAAGAATATTCCGCAAACGGAGCATCTGGTGTTTAATAAGGTAGGTGTTTCTGACAAAGCTGGTAGCCTGGATATATTTTATAATAAAGCCGGCAGTCCGCTTGCTTCCTTATATGAAAGAGATGTAGCTGAGTACAATATTGTGCTGGATCAAAAAGAAAAAATTGATCTGATCCGTCTGGATGATTATATAACCCAGCATAACATTCAGCATATACATTTATTAAAGATCGATGTAGAAGGCCATGAAATTGCGGCTTTTGAAGGTATGGATCGATTCCTTGATGAATCGTTCGTTGATGTTATTCAATTTGAATATGGTGGCGCAAATATCGATTCAAGAACCTATTTAAAAGACTTCTTTAAATTGCTTGAAGCGCGTGGTTTTAAATTGTTTAAAATAAACAGGAGTAATCTTACTCCAATGGTGTATACGGCAGCACTTGAAAATTTCAAACACTCCAATTACTTGGCAATAAGTAAAAAAAGAATATGATACAGATTTCTCCGATACAGAATAATATTACTGTTTGTCCGTCTTGCGCGTCCACGCAAACGGCCACACATACTATTCTATACCCGGGGATTCATGTAGCTGCCGAGTGTACCTGCAATGCTTGTCAATATAAGTATATCCAGGACCTTCCGGTTGGGCATGCCTGTTATTATCCTGTATCTATTGGTGTCAACGATAAAAAAATAACGGATGCGTATTCGATTGATTGGTATACACAGTCGTTTGCAACGTCGTATTTAAATCAGAATACGTCTGCAGTTCATATAGAGCGTGTTGTCAACCATACTACAAAAGATGTTATTGTAATCAATTGTCTCGATTACCTGTACGGACATGTATTGTTAAAACTGTTCAATGTTTCTTTTTGTAAACAACAACACCCGGGAAAGGGTATTGTTGTTATTGTTCCGAAGAATTATGTCTGGCTGGTACCTGCATATGTAGATGAAATCTGGGTAGTTGATTTAAAACTAAGCCAGTGCAAGGAATGGTATACATCCATTCATGAACAGATAAGTTTGTGGATGACATCTTTTCAAACTGTAGATCTGGCTTATGCTTTTCCGCATCCTTGTACAGAGCGGATACAGATTGAATCTTATTCACGTGTACCGGCATTTGATCTGAATACATTTACAGAAAAAAAGCTGACAGTAACATGCATCTATCGCACAGACCGCTTGTGGCATCAGAGTAAAACAGAATATTATGTTTTCCTCGTTTTACGCAAAGCAGGCTTATTGAAATTTACATCGTTTTTATTTCCCGGCTTACAGAATCGTTCTATTCAAAAGTTGGAACGCATGCTGCGTAAGCAATTCCCGGAACTTGTTTTCAATGTGGCTGGTATGGGAAGGTACGGAAGTTTTTCATCTTCGGTTATCGACTTGCGTTCGGATAAACCAAATGCCGAAACGGAAAGACAATGGTGTGAAGCATATGCCAATAGTCATGTGGTTGTAGGGATTCACGGGTCAAATATGCTTTTACCTACAGCACATGCAGCTTCGTTTGTAGAACTGTTGCCAATGGACCGTACAGGAAATCTTACCCAGGATATTATCACAAGGTATGAAGGAAGAACAGCCTTGTATCTTGGCCGTTTCATTCCGGATACTTCAAGTCCGGCGTTGGTTGCGAACCAGATAAAAGCAATCTATAAAGGTTGGCCATTATTCGAACTGTACAATGATCCTGCTAATCAATTGTTTGAAAAAGACATGGAAATATCTTTCCTTAAAAATCTCAGAAACCGCATTTTAAAAGCGCTGAAATAGTTTAGCTGTACAAAAATCATTTTTGCAGCAAAGACGCTGGAATCCACCGGCTTTTTTTGTATTTTAGTAGTCATTTCCAATACCATTATGTTTGATAATTTAAGTCAGAAGCTCGATAAAGCATTTAAAACCCTGAAAGGTCAGGGAAGAATCACTGAAATTAACGTTGCGACTACCGCGAAGGAAATCCGCAAAGCCTTAATTGATGCTGATGTTAACTATAAAGTAGCCAAGACCGTAACCGACGATATTAAAGAGATTGCCTTAGGAAGAGAAGTATTGATTTCTGTTTCCCCGGGACAATTGCTTGTGAAGATTACCCATGAAGAGCTTACTAAGCTTATGGGTGGTGAAAAGCAGGATATCAATTTAAGAAACGATACTACTGTTATTTTGATTGCAGGTTTGCAGGGATCTGGTAAAACAACCTTCTCTGGTAAGCTTGCCTCGTATATTAAAAAGCAAAACAGAAATGTATTGCTTGTAGCCTGCGACGTATACAGGCCGGCTGCGATTGACCAGTTAAAGGTATTGGGCGAGCAGGTAGGCGTAGAAGTATATACAGAACCTGAAAATAAGAAGCCTGTTCAGATTGCGCAGAACGCGCTTGAATTTGCTAAAAAGAATAATAAGAAGGTTATCATCATTGATACGGCCGGTCGTTTAGCGATCGACGAGGAAATGATGAATGAAATTGCAGAAGTGAAGAAGGCTGTGAAGCCTACGGAAACACTTTTTGTGGTGGATTCCATGACTGGTCAGGATGCGGTGAATACGGCGAAAGCATTCAATGACCGACTGGATTTTGATGGTGTGGTATTGACCAAGCTGGATGGTGATACACGCGGTGGCGCTGCAATCTCTATTCGTTCTATCGTAGAAAAACCTATTAAATTCATCAGTACCGGTGAGAAAATGGATGCGCTTGATGTGTTCTATCCGGAACGTATGGCAAGCAGAATCCTGGGTATGGGTGACGTTGTGTCTCTTGTAGAACGCGCTCAGCAGGTGTTTGATGAAGAAGAAACAAAGAAACTGAATCAGAAATTAAGAAAGAATCAATTCAATTTTGAAGACTTCTTAAATCAGATTCAGCAGATCAAGAAAATGGGTAGCATCAAAGACCTTGTAGGTATGATCCCAGGTATGGGTAAGATGATGAAAGACCTGCCTGTAGATGATGATGCTTTCAAACCAATTGAGGCAATCATTTTTTCTATGACAAAAGAAGAAAGAGAAAATCCGGATATCTTAAGCGGTAACAGAAGAAACAGAATTGCTAAAGGTTCGGGTACATCTATTCAGCAAGTGAACAACCTGCTGAAGCAGTTTGAAGACATGCGTAAGATGATGAAGAGCATGAACAAAATGCAAGGCAAAGGTATCCCTCCGAATATGAAAAATTTAATGAAACGATAGTTATTCGTTTGATGACCTATAAAACAAATGAGTCACGCTGTAAAGTGTGACTCATTTGTTTTATAGGGTAATGAAGTAAAAACTATTTTACAATCAGTTTGCTTGTATAAGCATCAGTCTTTATTAAATAAACACCAGCCTGCAAATTATTTAATTTTAATGTACCCATACCATCCGCGATGTCTACGTTTTGATTCGAAATAACATTGCCTGAGCAGCCTAAGATCTGTACGTTAGCAGAGCCTGAGCTTTCAGCAAAAGAAAGATAAACCAGGTCGTTTGAAGATGCAGGATTTGGATATAGAGGTGTTGTGGCCGTGAGCGTTGAATTGTTGCCAGTTCTTGAGTTGCCGTTTACATAGCTTTCCTGGATGCGTAATGTATAACAGGCTAGATTATATTGTCCGGGAATTTTTTGTGAAACCCGAATTTTATAGGTTGCAGGTCCTGTTCCATTGAACGTTATAAATTCATTACCCACGCCATAAAAGCTTGATGAAGCAACTGGTCCGCCAGTACCTGTGGTGTATAATTCCATGTCGTAATCTGCTCCGGGATTGTTTAAATAAATGCGGTATAACGTATTGCCCGAATACGTGGAGAATTGATACCAGTCAACGTCTGTAGAGCTTCCTATTTTATCTACGATATTATTGTACATGTAAATAATAGCCGGACTTGTAGAAGACTCATTCGGTTCGTAATTATTGTTTGGTGTACACACACCACTGGTAAACGTACCGAATAACTGGTAGCAGGAATTGGCAGTACTGCTTTTGGCTGAAACCTTCACCAGATAATAATTGGGCCCGCCGGGTACGTGCCAGTTGATGCTTTCATAAACACCCGATGTTTGGGCAGAGCTTGCATAAGATGCTCCGCTAAGGGTTAATAATTCCAGATCAAGATCCTCGCTGAAGCCTGCCAGTGTAATACTTAATTCACCAAATGTAGGTACTGTAATTTTGTAGTAGTCTATATCTGTCCCGGTGATGGCAGCTTCCATCGGGTAATCAAACTGAAATGTTGCCGGTGTTGTAACGGAATTATTTGGTTCATAATTCGCAGAATTACAATTTTGTCCATGAGCATTCATGGACAAAAATGCCATGCAGGCAACCATTGTTTTTGAGAGTAAATTTTTCTTTTTCATAGCTGTAGTTGGTTGTTAAAAGATAAGTAAAATGTGTATACTCAAATATATCGAAAC
>NZ_JBQCDF010000173.1:0-11558 GCF_051961495.1 Cytophaga sp.
TAACCCAACATATGCGTCTGCATGGAACAGTGCTGTAAACGGTGCATATACAATGATCAATGCAAATGCTGATGGAACAACAGGTTTGATTTCTGACTGGTGTAACCCGAGTGGTGTAAGAAACACCTGTAACCCGGGTGGTCTTGGTTACGCCGCAACAGATGGTTATGGATATGATGCCTGCCGTAACCCATGGAGAATGGCGCAGGATGTTATCTGGAGCAACGATGCACAGGCAAAAGCTCTTTGTGGTAAACTTGCTACTTATTTAAATGGGAGAGGTGCTGGCAACGTAGGTGGCCCGCTTTACCAAACAGGTGGAAACTACTCCGGATATGCGCACAATGCTACATTCGTTGCTACGTTTGCTACCGCAGTAATGGGTTCTACGAACCAGACGTTGATGAATGCAATGTATACTGAAACAAAAAACACGAAAGATGTAATTAAAAACTCTACACTTTCCGGTTATTTCGGTAATACACTTCGTTGCGTTTCTTTATTCATGATGACTGGTAACTATTGGAAACCAGGAACTACGTCAATTCAGGAAATCAACGTGCGTCAGGCAACAAACAATGTATTAACAGGAACAACCTACGATTTCCAAAACCAGCAGATTTCTCCTCCGGGAACCGGGAAAGCAATTACTTTCACTATTGAAAACTTAGGATTTACTTCACTGAATCTTACGGGTACAACAAAAGTTGCTGTTTCAGGTACTGATGCTTCGAGCTTTGTAGTAACAACACAACCATCGGCATCAACACTTGCTTTAGGTGCTACTACAACATTTGTGGTAACATTTAATCCAACAACAACAGGTACTAAGAATGCAGTTTTAACAATTGCAAGTAATGACCCGGACGAGAATCCATATACGATTAACGTTACAGGTATTGGTACATTAAATGCAACGGCTCCTAAGATGACTGTTTACGATACAGTTAATGTATTGGCAAGTGGTTCTGCATTCCCGATGGGATCATTTACAACCAGTTCCGTTGGTTATAAAATATTAAAAATTACCAATACCGGAGATGCTCCTTTAACAATCAGTGCTGCAACATTCTCAGGCACAACTCCTCCGTTTGCTTTATTGGGAACAGCACCAATTTTACCTAAGACAATTGCGATCGGTGCTACAGGGTATTTAACAGTAGGGTACAATGCACCGGCTACAGCTACTACCAGCTCAAGCACAATGACTCTGACAACGACTGATCCGAATTCACCATCTTATACATTGAATTTAACAGCTAGTGCTGTAGCATGTTCAGCGTCACCAACGAACAACATTCTGGATGATTACGATGGTAATATCAATGTTAAACTTGCGTTTCAACCTAAAGGAGCATTTTCACCAATTGCGGCGAATCCAAGTGTTGGCGGACTAAATTTGAGTCCGACAGTTGCAAGTTATGTTCGTCCAAGCGCAGGTACAACTACCCCAGCATGGGACGGTAAATATGATATCATCCGTTACTACAATTGCGGAACTGTTGCAGGTACAACACATGCTACGTCTACATACGTATCATTCAACATGACTGCGGCGAACCCTACAGTACAGATACTATTCTTTTCTCCGGCAGTTGGTGTGCCGATCACGCTTTCTCCTCAGAAACCGGATATGTCTACGACAACGGGTTGGTTACCTATCAATGCAGATTATTCAAGTAATATCAATGTTACTACTACAAAGGCAAATCAGTGGGAACTTCTGACATTTGACTTGAGTAAGATCATTACCCCTACAAACCTTACTGCTAATATCAAATGTTTTGATATCCAGATTGACCCATTGATGGCTTACTCAAGCTTACCTGCAAATGCAGCTGTATCTGCACGTACGTTCTATATCGATGAAATTAAATATGGTATTAACCCGTGCGTAAATGATTTGTCCGGTATTCTTCAGGATTTCGACACCCATACAAATACAACATTGGATTATGCAGTAGCAGCTTTATCTGCTCCTGTAACAAATCCGGTTTCAGGTGGAGTTAATACTTCTGCGAATGTTGGACAATTTACCAAGACAATAAATACTGCAACTTATGACGATGGGTTCAGATATGACGGTTGCGGTAATAAGATTGATCTTTCTACAAAGAAATACATCAGTATGCTGGTGTATTCTCCGATAGCTAATTTACCGATACAGATATCTGCAAAAGTACCGGATGGTGCTGATGCCGATACATATCCGGATGATGCTGTTGCAAATACACAGAATACAGTTTTTGCAAATACATGGCATCGTCTTTATTTCGATATGTCTACGATTTCTGCCGCAAACCTTCCGAATGTATTTGGTATTGATATTTTCTTTGATCCAACGGACGTGTCAGGTATAACTTCCGGTAGTAAAATCTATTTTGATGATATTCGTTTAGAAAGTGCATTGCCATGTGTTACAGGTATTCCGGCAACAAGCATTCTGAATGACTTTGAAAATAACAGATATTTAGGAGTTCAGTTCCCTTTGACAACTTCAGGAACTACAAATTATTTCAATACAATTAAAGCCAATCCGGCTCCAACAGGTATCAATACTAGTTCTATTGTAGGGGAATTTTTAAGAGGAACAGGTACATCAGGTACTTCGGTTCGTTTTACTCCTTGTCAGAATAAGCTTGACCTTTCTCCGGGAAATAACATTATTGATATGAAAGTATACTCACCAAATGCAAATGTGGCTGTAACTATGTCACTAAAAACTGCAGATGGTTTAACTACTATTCAAAATGTTACGGATACAGTTAAATTAGCAAATACCTGGACAAATCTTAGATTTGACTTCACAAACTCATTGAATGCAACGAACGTTGGATCTCTTGATGTGATTGTAGATCCGAATGCAGTATATTCAGGAGCTACTTCGACAGTTGCTGCCCGTACGTATCGTTTTGATGATATCCGTTATTCATTGCCTGAACCGGAAATTAATATTAAGGCTTTAACTTCACCTACAACTACAGATATCCCAAATACAGGTGCATTTAGCATGGGTACTGCTGTAATTGGTGATAGTACTGCTGCTATTAACTTCAGTATTCAGAATAACGGTTTACAGACATTGACATTGACAGGACCTACTTACCTTACTTTAGGTGGTGCAAATCCAACTGACTTTGTTATTACAACAACACAGACATTCAGCCCTTCAATCGGTTCATTCGGTGCTACAGGTTTTACAGTAATGTTTAAGCCTAAAGGTACTGTTGCTGGTCCAAGATCTGCATCTATAACTGTTAAAAGTAATGATACTAATGAAGGTACTTATGTAATCTATCTGAATGCAATAGCAACAGCTTCTAAATTGGCTGTTTTAGATGGCGGTTTAACTACCTCTCCGGTTGTAGCAAATAACAACTCTCCTGCGCTGAATGTAGGAGCTTCTACTGCAGGCACTCCTGCTGCGCCATATACATTAAGTATTAAAAATACAGGTAATGGTCCATTGAGTGTTACTTCTGTACTTGGATCTGCAGGTTTTGTAGTGTCTGCTCTTTCTCCTGCGAGCCCGATAGCTGCAGGTGCATTCTCTACATTTACCGTTACTGCTACACCTGCATTACCAGGGGTGAATAATGGTACGATTACGATCAAATCAAATGATCCTGCCACACCTACCTATGTTGTAAATGTTTCGGTAACCGGTAGTTCTGCTACTATTTCGATCGAAGATGCAACATCAACAGTTGTTCCGGCAAACAATACAACACCGATCTCTGTAGGTTCTGCACCAGTAGCGACAGCTGCAACTGCTTACACATTTACAGTTAAAAATACAGGTACTGGTCCGTTGAGTATTGGAACCATAACTCCAACAACTGGATTCATAACATCTGCTATTACACCAACAGGTGCAATTGCAGCAGGTGGTAGTGCAACATTCACGGTAACAGGTACACCAGCAGCTGCCGGTGTGAATACAGGTTCAATTACAATCACTTCAAATGATCCTGCAACTCCTTCTTACAAAATAAATGTGTCTGTAACAGGTACAACACCAACGTTACAGATTTTAGATGGAACGACAGTTGTTACAAACAACAATACTCCGGCAATCTCTGTAGGTACTGCTACTGTAAATACAGCGGCAACAGCTTATACATTTACAATTAAGAATACAGGAGCAGCACCACTGAAAAATATTTTGGTAACAGGTGTGACAGGATTCAATGTAACACAGCCTGCATCTACAACCATTGCAGCAGGTGCTTCAGCAACATTTACAGTAATAGGTACTCCAAACAGTACAACGGTTCCGTTGACCGGAACGATTACAATTGCTTCAAATGATGCTTCATCACCATTCAAGTTGAATGTTTCAGTAACAGGAACAGCAGCTCCGACACCAACGTTGCAGATTTTAGACGGTACAACAGTTGTTGCAAACAACAATACACCGGCAATTTCAGTTGGTTCAGCGGTTGTAAATACAGCAGCTAGTCCTTATACATTCACAATCAAGAATACAGGAACTGCAGCATTAACAAGCATTGTTGTAACAGGCGTAACAGGATTTACTGTGACACAACCTGCATCTACAACTATTGCAGCAGGTGCTTCAGCGACATTTACAGTAATAGGTACTCCAAACAGCTCAACGGTTCCGTTGACTGGAACGATTACAATTGCTTCAAATGATGCTTCATCACCATTCAAGCTGAATGTTTCAGTAACAGGAACAGCAGCTCCGACACCAACATTGCAGATCTTAAATGGTACAACAGTTGTTACAAACAACAATACACCGGCAATTTCAGTTGGTTCAGCAGTTGTTAATACAGCGGCGACTGCTTACACATTCACAATCAAGAATACAGGTGCAGCACCGTTAACAAACATTGTAGTGTCCGGCGTAACAGGATTCACTGTGACACAGCCTGCAGCAACAACTATTGCAGCTGGTTCTTCAGCGACATTTACAGTAACAGGTACTCCGAACAGCTCAACGGTTCCGTTGACCGGAACGATTACAATTGCTTCAAATGACGCTTCGACACCGTTCAAGCTGAATGTTTCAGTAACAGGAACAGCAGCTCCGACACCAACACTACAGATTTTAGACGGAACGACAGTTGTAGCAAACAACAATGCTCCTTCAATTTCAGTGGGTTCCGCAGTTGTTAATACAGCAGCCAGTCCTTATACATTCACAATCAAGAATACTGGTGCAGGTGCTTTAACAAGCATTGTAGTAACAGGTGTAACAGGGTTCAATGTAACACAGCCTGCATCTACAACTATTGCAGCAGGTGCTTCAGCGACATTTACAGTAATAGGTACTCCGAACAGCTCAACGGTTCCGTTGACTGGAACGATTACAATTGCTTCAAATGATGCTTCATCACCATTCAAGTTGAATGTTTCTGTAACAGGAACAGCAGCTCCGACACCAACGTTGCAGATTTTAGACGGTACAACAGTTGTTGCAAACAACAATACACCGGCAATCTCAGTTGGTTCAGCGGTTGTAAATACGGCAGCTAGTCCGTATACATTCACAATCAAGAACACAGGTGCAGCAGCATTAACAAATATTGTAGTGTCTGGTGTGACAGGATTCACTGTAACGCAACCTGCATCTACAACTATTGCAGCAGGTGCTTCAGCTACATTTACAGTAATAGGTACTCCAAACAGTTCAACAGTTCCGTTGGCAGGAGTGATCACAATTGCTTCAAATGATGCTGCATCGCCATTCAAGTTGAATGTTTCAGTAACAGGAACAGCAGCTCCGACACCGACACTTCAGATCCTGGACGGAACGACAGTTGTAGCAAACAACAATGCTCCTTCAATCTCTGTAGGTTCAGCGGTTGTGAATACGGCAGCAACAGCTTACACGTTCACAATCAAGAACACAGGTGCAGCAGCATTAACAAATATAGTGGTAACAGGCGTAACAGGGTTCAATGTAACACAGCCTGCATCTACAACTATTGCAGCAGGTGCTTCAGCTACATTTACAGTAGTTGGTACTCCGAACAGTGCAACGGTTCCGTTGACTGGAACAATTACAATTGCTTCAAATGATGCTGCAACACCATTCAAGCTGAATGTTTCAGTATCAGGAACAGCAGCTCCGACACCGACACTTCAGATTTTAGACGGGACAACAGTTGTAGCAAACAACAATACACCGGCAATCTCTGTAGGTTCAGCGGTTGTAAATACTGCAGCAACAGCTTACACGTTCACAATCAAGAATACAGGTGCAGCAGCGTTAACTAATATAGTAGTAACAGGCGTAACAGGATTCAATGTAACACAGCCTGCATCAACAACTATTGCAGCCGGTGCTTCAGCGACATTTACAGTAGTTGGTACTCCGAACAGCTCAACGACACCGTTGACAGGAGTTATCACAATTGCTTCAAATGATGCTTCATCACCATTCAAGTTGAATGTTTCAGTAACAGGAACAACTGCTCCAACTGCGACATTGCAGATTTTAAACGGTACAACAGTTGTTGCAAACAACAATACACCGGCGATCTCTGTAGGTTCAGCAGTTGTGAATACCGCAGCTAATCCTTACACATTCACAATCAAGAACACAGGACCTGCAGCATTAACAAATATTGTGGTATCTGGTGTAACAGGGTTCAATGTAACCCAACCTGCATCTACAACGATCGCAGCCGGTTCTTCTGCAACATTTACAGTAACAGGTACTCCGAATAGTACAACTACACCGTTAACAGGAGCGATTTCGATTGCTTCAAATGATGCTTCATCACCGTTTACGTTGAATGTGTCTGTTTCCGGAACAGCAGCTCCGACTGCCATTCTTACTATTCCTGGAATAACCAGCAATGCAACTGTAGTTGATCTAGGTTCTGCGATTCAGAATACAGCGACAGCTCCTATAACGATTACAATTAATAATACTGGTTCATTAGCGCTGAATATCGCATCAATTACGTCTTCAAATCCTGATTTTGCAGTAACATCTGTATCACCAAATCCAATACCTGCTGGTGGAACAGGTACGTTTACAATCACTGCCACTCCATCAACGGTTGGGACAATTAATGGAACGATTACAATTACAAGTAATGATCCTTCATCACCATTCCTGATAAATGTTACTGCTAAAGGTATAGATCCATTAGCAGCTTCTCTTCAGGTATTGGATGCTCCTAAAAATGATTTGGTTGTTACAAATGGCGGTCCTAATATTCTGATCGGATACAATGCGATCAATACTGCAGTGGCTCCATATAAATTCAATCTGAAAAATACTGGTGGTGCTCCACTTACAATTTCAAATGTGATTGCAACCGCAGGGTTTACGGCTACTCAGATATTCCCATCAGGACCTATTGCTCCTGGACAAACGGCATATATCATGGTAGCAGGTACTCCAAACAGCGCTTCAGCACCAAGAACAGGTTCTATCATGATCTCAAGCAATGATGCTTCAAGTCCGTTTATGTTGAATGTTTCTGTTGAAGTAGGTACCCCTACAGGTGTTGCGACTGCATTGTCAAGCACTGCAATTGACTTGTATCCAAACCCTGCTTCAGAGAATGCATACTTAGAATTCAATGGTAACTTTGATAACGTTTCTGTTGTAGTTTACACAATCGATGGTAAAGCAATCATGAGTCAGGATGCTGCTTCAGTATTCAGTTCTCAGACTACTAAAATCGAAAATGTTGAAGGACTACCTGCAGGTATTTATCTTGTAGAAGTATCAACTACTCAAGGTAAATTGGTTAAACGTTTGATTAAACAATAATCAGTCAGGATTCCCAATAACGACAAAAGGTCTCGCATTGCGAGACCTTTTGTCGTTATTGGGTTTACTTACTTTACGGTCTTCTCGTATAAGTTCATTGACGAGGTCTTCCATGAATAGTATTTAAAAAAGGTAAAGAATAACGATTACAGGATATGACCTTTTCATATAGGAGAAATAATAAATTAGATATTTTACGACTGTTAACTATCTGATTTATTTTGTAACATTACTTAACAATTTATCGTTGGGAAAGACCTGTATCAGGTTATATGTGTTGCATGATAAATACAAAAAGAATATTTAATCCGCATATGTTTACAAACAAAATCGCTATTCTACTTTATACAGCAATAGCATTATTCGTACATACAATCACCACTGCACAAGAGTATAGTTTTGAAAGGAAAATAAGTGGTTATAAAAATTCCAGCATAGCACCGGTTTTTATTAGTCCATTGGGTATTACAATTGATACAAGTAATAATCATGTATATGTAACGGATATTGATCGTGTTCAGATTTTTAATGACAAAGGTGAACTTATTTCCAAGTTCGGAAGATATGGTTTTGGCGAGGGACAATTCACAGATGCGTCCCGTATGATCTTCGGTAAATTGGGCTTTCTATACGTATTGGATGGCCACCGGATTCAGAAATTTACAAAAGAAGGGAAATATGTTACGCAATGGGGAACCTTTGGTACAGGAGATGGACAGTTTGCTTATCTGACAGGTATTGCTATTGATAGCATGAATAATGTATATGTAACAGATCGTGGGAATCATAGCGTGCAGAAGTTTTCAAGCTCAGGTAAATTTTTAAAAAAGTGGGGTGGTTTAGGCGTAAATTCCGGTGAGTTTAATGAACCTGAAGATATTGTTATTGACAAGCAAGGCTATGTATATATTGCCGATGCCAATAATAACCGTATTCAAAAATTTACCGGTAATGGAGAGTTTGTTGCTTCGTGGGGAGGATATGGAGTTGATAAAGGTAAATTTAATTATCCATCTGGTCTTACGCTTGATCAAAAAGGAGATATTTATGTTGTGGATTTTAATAATGCCCGCATTCAGAAGTTTTCTCATGATGGGGTGTTCAAAGCTAAGTGGGGAAAGTTAGGTATCACAGAAAATCATTTTAATGCAATTACAGGAATTGCTGTTGACTCTTTGAATAATATTTACACATTAGAAGCAGGAAACCAGCGAGTACAAAAATTTACGGAGACAGGTCATTTTATTATGCTCTGGGGAAACCCTACTGATGCAAATGATCAATTTTATTTTCCTTCCAACATTGCTTTTGATGGATCAAATAACCTGTATGTAATGGATAATAATTATATACAGAAATTTAATACCCAAGGAGATTTCATTGCGAAGTGGGGTGACATCGGAGAGTGGAATAGTCAGTATGGAATTTTGTCAGATCTTTCAATTGATAAAAACAATAATATTTTTATTGCCGATAATCAGAAGCATTGTATAATGAAATTTAGTCCGGAAGGCAAGTTTGTTACAAAATGGGGAAATTTTGGGGCAGGCCAGGGACAATTTAATGATCCAATGGCATTGGCTATAGATTCGGAAGAAAATATTTATGTTGTTGATCGAGACAATCATCGCATACAAAAATTTAAAAGTACAGGAGAATTTATTTTGCAATGGGGAAAGCCGGGTGCAGGGAATGGACATTTTGCCTGGATTACGGATATAGCTATTGATCCAACCGGAAATGTTTATGTAGTAGACGGAAAGAATCATTGTGTTCAAAAATATTCAAATACAGGCGCATACATTATGCAATGGGGAACATATGGTTCAGCTGATGGAGAGTTCCTTAATCCATTAGGTATCACTATTGATAAAGATGGTTTTGTATATGTATCAGATACTGAAAAAAATTGTATTCAAAAATTTACAGATGCTGGTAAATATGTAACCAAATGGGGAACTCCCGGGATTTCAGAAGGCGAATTTCAAACACCCCGGGGTCTTGCTATAGATAATCTGGGTAACGTATATGTGGCGGATTCTGACAATAACCGTATTCAAAAATTCAATCCGGCAAAAAAATAAATTCAGGTTTTCAAACAAGAAGCCTTACTTATTTTCAGATGAGTAAGGCTTTTTCTTTTTTAAGAGATGTAAGTTTTTTTGTGTAAGTGATTTGTATTCAATAGATTATTTAACATTTGTTAAACGTTATATTAGCAAGCAAGGAGTATCTTTAAGCCATAATAAAGGCTATAATACTTCATCTTTTTAATCTCTTACAATTATGTTCAATGTGTCTGATAAATACGCGCTTGATGTTAAAAGGCGATCAACGCAGCAGGAGTTTTTAAAATCAATCATTGATGAGATTGTATCATTGAATGTGCACAATGTTATTTATAGCATGAATAACGGATATCAGTTTCAATTTTCTTTTGCCAGCAATTTCTGGCATATTGATTTTGATATGTTTGTGCAGGAGGAACCTTTACAAAAAATGTTGTACAAAAAAATATTTGATAAGATTACATCCAGCGTGGATTTGATTGAGCAAGCTGAAGTGCATATTCTTATTTCCAATGCTGAACCAAAATTTGAACTGAATAAATATCCTATAGTAAAATGCCAACTCGACATACAGGTAAATGGGATAGTTAAGACTACTGGCGAAAAATATCATTTTCATACCAGTTTATTTTTAAGTCCTATTGTATAATATAGGACTTAAAAAGTCTTCGTTCAGAAAATAATTGACAGGGATTTTGACATACTTTTTTCATTAATATTTTTCTCTGTCGTAGATTGTTTTTTATTATTTCATCAACTTTATTTTGGATAAGCTTCTGTATATAGACAGGACTTTTGATGAAATTATATTATTGCTTAACATAGGTAATGATTATATTGCATACAATCGCTTGAATTTAATAAGCATGAATCAATATAAAATGTTAAGCAAATAACCTGTTTATGCAAAAGCTCTATTTACTTATTTTATCATTTTTTTTATTGAATGTCTTTTCATTTGGGCAAACAGAAAGTTCAAAATTGCAGATCACACAACTAACCGGGGATTTTTATATTTATACGACCTGGCAATCTTTTAATGGAACCAGATTCCCTGCAAATGGAATGTATGTATTAACTGATAATGGGGTATTATTGGTGGATTCTCCCTGGGACACTACACAATTTAAACCATTGTTAGATAGCATCCGGATTAAACACAATAAGAATGTAGTGATGTGTATCGCTACACATTCACACGAAGACCGAACCGCAGGTTTGGTGTATTATAGGAAAAAGGGAATCAAAACATATACAACTAAACAAACAGATTCTATTAGTCAGTTACGTGAAGAACCTCGCGCGCAATATTTGATTACCGGAGATACTACATTCCGCCTGGGACAGCATGAATTCGAAGTTTATTATGCAGGTCCGGGTCATACAACTGATAATATTGTAGTATGGTTTAAAAAGGAAAAAATTCTATATGGCGGCTGTTTGATCAAAAGTACAGAGGCAAAAGATTTAGGTAATCTGTCAGATGCGAATGTGGCTGCCTGGCCGGAAACGATTCATAAGGTTCAACTGAAATGTGGGAAGCCTAAATATGTTATTCCCGGTCATCAAAGCTGGAGCAATAACCAATCATTAGAACATACATTGATGTTAATTGAGCAATACCAATTGAATAAAAACAAATAATTATGCAGTATAATCGGGAAGCGGATTTTATTCAAGGACGCCAAGCCTGTTGGTTATAGCTACTGTGTTGTTTATTTGTTTTT
>NZ_JBQCDF010000174.1:0-3648 GCF_051961495.1 Cytophaga sp.
AACCTATAGCATTTTTTGATCTGGAAACTACAGGCGTAAATATTTCTACTGACCGCATCATTGAAATTTGTATCGTACGGGTTTCTCCACCGGATGAAAAAGTAGAAGTCAAAACCTTTCGCGTAAATCCCGGCATACCTATTCCCGACCAATCCAGCGCCATACACGGCATCTATGACAAAGATGTTGCTGATAAACCTTTGTTCGCTGAAATTGCACAACAGGTAAACCAGTTTATGAAAGATTGTGATCTGGGTGGTTTCAACAGCATACGGTTTGACATTCCTTTGTTGATTGAAGAATTCTTCCGGGCAGGAATTGAATTTGATATTACAAAAAGAAAACTGATCGATTCTCAGCGCATTTTCCATTTAATGGAACCGCGCACACTTGGAGCTGCTTATAAATTCTACTGCAACAAAGATCTTGAAAATGCACATAGTGCCGAAGCAGATACCCTTGCAACCTATTATATTTTAAAAGCACAGATTGAAAAATATGCCGATAAGCCAATAAAAGATGCGGAAGGCAAAGTATCTGTGCCGATCAAAAATGATATGCATGTGTTGCACGAATTTTCAGTAGGTAATATGGTAGACCTTGCCGGTCGTATGATCATGAGTGATAAAGGAGAAGAACTTTTCAATTTTGGAAAATACAAAGGCATGAAAGTGAAAGATACATTGGCCAAAGACCCTATGTATTATGACTGGATCATGAAAGGTGATTTTCCACAGGATACCAAGAAAAAGCTCACCCAAATCAAATTAAAAAATTTTGGCGGCTTGAAATAACCTGCGTTTAAATGCGTTAAAGCTATATAAATTCAATCTTTTGAAAAGTCTCTGGCAGTAAAAAACTAACAGAGACTTTTTTTCGTTTAAGAAAGTAAGATTAAACAAGAAGGAGGTTGATTATGAAAAAGCATTTACTCCGTATTCTGGCCTTATTGTTATTTTCGCTTGCAGGAGTACACTTTATGTTCCATGCATTTATGAAAGGTAATATAAATGAATTACTGCCTTTAAAAATTTCACCACGTACGCCTACAGAAAATAATATCCCTGCCAACAAAAATAAGTATCCACCTCAACAGCTGAAAAGGATATATCTCTTTGAGCATATTCATAAGAGCGTTGAAAAAGGAAAAAAAGGAATAACATCATAAGAATATGAAACATGTATTGTTAGAAATTGCAATACATGTTTTTTTTTGCACCCGGTCCACCTACATACCAACCACATTTACAAGCACTTATACACTTTACTCAATTTCATTATAAATACCTGTACACATTTTCATTTTTTGTTAGCTACTTAACCATTAAAAATTTATTTTAGTAGAGAGTATACAAGCCTGAATTGGCCGTACAGTCATGTGTATATGTTATATGATTACTGTCGGGCTTAAAAGAATTTTTACGCGAAAGAATTTAGAATACAATGAAAGAGAAAAAAGGAATTGCCCTGATTGAGGATGATCCATGGCTGGAACCATATGAAAATGAAATTCAGGATCGCATTACCCGATATAAACGTGCACTGAAAGAAATAAAGGAGCATTACGGAGATCTGTTGACTTTTGCTACCGGACATAAATATTACGGTATCAATTTCGATGAAGACGAGCGTGGCTGGTACTACAGAGAGTGGGCGCCGGAAGCATATGAGGTATATCTTACGGGTGATTTCAACGACTGGGACAGACGTTCTCATCCTTTAACACGTAATCAATTCGGAGTATGGGAAATATTTCTTCCATATGACCTTTATCAGAAACGTTTCCTTCATAAAAGTAAAATCAAAGTACAGATCGTGGGTGCTAATGGCACACACGACCGTATTCCTGCATACATCACCCGCGTGATCCAGGATACTGAAACAACAGACTTTTGTGGCCAGTTGTGGTTTCCGCAAAAAGCGTTTGAATGGACCGACCGTGATTTCAATCTGCGCAAGATTAAAAATCCGATCATCTATGAGGCGCACACAGGTATGGCACAGGAGAAAGAGGGCGTAGGCACCTACCGTGAGTTTGCAGACAAGATCGTACCTCGCATCCGTCAGATGGGCTACAACAGCATACAGTTGATGGCTGTCATGGAACATCCGTATTACGGTTCATTCGGCTACCACGTATCAAACTTCTTTGCTCCTTCTTCCCGCTTCGGCACTCCGGAAGATCTGAAATATCTGGTCGACCGTGCCCATAAATTCGGTTTAGCAGTGATCATGGACGTAGTACATTCACATGCTGTTAAAAACTTATCTGAAGGTTTAAATGAATTTGATGGTAGTGATCATCAATACTTCCATCCGGGCGATAGAGGTAATCATCCGGGTTGGGATTCAAAACTATTTGATTATGGCAAGCTGGAAGTAAAGCGTTTCCTGCTTTCTAACCTGCGTTACTGGCTGGAAGAATTCCACTTCGATGGTTTTCGTTTTGATGGTGTTACTTCCATGTTGTATTTTGACCACGGCATGAAGGCCTTTGACAGCTATGATAAGTATTTCAAGGGCGGTGTAGACTTCGATGCCGTTACATACTTACAGTTAGCCAATGAGGTTACACATAAATATCTGAAAGATGCAATCACCATTGCTGAAGATGTAAGCGGCATGCCTGGTTTATCACGCTCGATCAAAGATGGCGGTGTAGGCTTCGACTATCGTCTGGCAATGGGCATTCCCGATTTCTGGATCAAGTATCTGAAACATTTACAGGATGAACAATGGAACATCTACGAAATGTGGCATACATTAACCAACCGCCGCTTTAAAGAAAAAACCATTGCATATGCCGAATCGCACGACCAGGCCATGGTTGGCGATAAGACCATCGCGTTCTGGCTAATGGATAAAGAAATGTATTTTCACATGCAGATCGATGATCCGAACCCGGTCATTGACCGTGGAATTGCTATACATAAAATGCTCCGCCTGTTCACATTTGCGTTAGGTGGTGAAGGTTACCTGAATTTCATGGGCAATGAATTCGGTCATCCGGAATGGATCGATTTCCCGCGCGAAGGCAACGGCTGGAGTTACCAGTATGCCCGCAGACAGTGGTCGCTGGTTGACAACCCGCGTTTAAAATACCAGTATCTGGGAGCGTTTGATGAAGCTATGATGCGTCTGGTACGCAAAAGCAGGTTGCTGGCTTCAGAACCGGCACAGCAATTGAATATGGATGACCACAACAAAGTGATTATTTTCGAACGCAACAATATGATCTTTGTTTTCAATTTCAGTGTGAGCAATTCCATCTTCGATTACCGCTTTAAATCCTTCGGCCCCGGCACATTTGAGATTGTTCTCAACAGCGATGACACCCGTTTCGGCGGCCACAACCGCGTTGATGATACCATCGAGTATCACACCAATGAAGAAGGTCAACTGAGTATCTATACACCAAGCAGAAGTGTATTGGTGTTCCAGAAAAAAGAAACGGTTTTATAATTATGAATTATAAATTATGAATTATAAATTAAAAGTCCTGTAATAAACTGCAGGACTTTTTTTTATAATCCCTTTTATTCTTTTATAATTCAAAATAAAATTACATCAAGACATAATTCATAATTCATAATTCATAATTCATAATTCATAATTCATAATTCATAATTCATAATTCATAATTCATAA